>NZ_JACJEQ010000033.1:0-44090 GCF_014164125.1 Pseudoalteromonas sp. SG44-8
CCCGACTAGCAATAGTCGGGCTTTTTTACGTCTGGAATAAAGTAAAATGAAGGTTCGAGGTGAAAGGTAATAGTTTAGAGGAAAAGAATAAGCGCCTAATGCCGACTCTATACATTTGCTATGTGACTTTTTATCGCTGTAGGCACCACGACATTGCTAGGCTCCAAATTGAGAAAGCCGCTTCAGAAATGAAGCGGCTTTTTTACGTCTGTAGGAAAGCTAATGGCTTCGAGCCGTCAGTGTTAACCTTTGACATGTATGCGCCATTTTTAATCTTGAGAAACTAGCGCCCTTTAAAAGGAACTGCTATCTAGAAAATGCACTTCTAAAACAACCCATATTCTGCTGTTTCTTCAGCATGTTGATGCATTAAGTGATCAGGTCTAAAGATTGCACTTGGGTCTATGAGTACGCTATGTTTATGCTCAAGTTTTATTAATCCTCGCATCATATTTTTGGTCTGCGGGTCAATGTCAAAACCTACATCTGTTAGCTTATCTAAAGGCTTGATATCTTCTTTTTTATAACTGATATTATCCTCGACTTTATCAACAAGTAGTCCTATATGTGGGTTTCTACCATCTTTAGTTGTGAAAATGATGATTGGTTTATAATCTAAAATAATTTGTTCTTTGGCTGATTCGAACAGTCTAATTAATTGCATAAAATTGCTGTTTCGCTCAATATTTAGGTCAATAAGAGCTTGCTTTGGATTGCCTTTTTTTACTAGTTCAATTAGCTTATTAGCACGACTATACAAGCGTGCATGAGGGATCTTAAATCGTTCTATAATTGCTTTAAGATCTTCATTTTCGGTTTTAAAGCTGCTGTACCATTTTGCAAAGTTAGATTGCTGAATGTCAGTGTTGTGGTTAAAAGGTTGATTTTGGTTAATGCTATTTTCAAGTGCGAAAAACCATTCGTGTTGTTTTTGTTCCCACTCACTAAATAAATTCACTAATGATAAGTTGGTATCTTGTGTTGATTGTTTGTTGAGAATAATACCTAGATCAAATATTGGAGTGGGGGTTTCCATATAGTCTTTAACACCAATAAAACTTTTATTGTCGTTAGGTAATGAGGTTAAATTATCTTCAAAGCGTTCAGTTAAAAGTATGTCGAGAATTTTTAATGAAATTGTTTTCTGGCCTACTCTAAAATTAATTAAGTCCATAGTGTCCTCACCTCCTAAATATATAGCTTAATAATAGAACATTATTTAGAAAGCGCAGCTATTTTGTTAAAACACAGAGCGATAGACAGTATGCTTATTCTTATCAGTTTTATTGACGAATAACGCGTTTATTTGTTTATCTTCACTAAAAATAATATTTAGGCGCTGCATTAAACAATTATGTTGCAGTGGTTGCGGGCAGCGTTGTGCTGCGGCGCTAAACACCATTGCATTGAGATAGCCTTCAAAGTGCAGACGACTAGGTGTGCTAACTTGCGCTGCAGCCATATCTTTGAAGAATTCAGTGCACCAATAAGCGTTACATTTATTAGGGTTAGGAATTACTTCGGTCGCCATAAGTTTACTGGGGTATTTTAGGCGAGCAAATAAGTCATTGCTTGAGGCAAAAGATATACTGGTGTAGTCAGGCATAAACTGTTGTTCATATGCGCTATTTATAAATTCAGATAATGGTTTGTATGTGCCGACTAAGCAAATGGCAGTAGCACCGCTGGCTTTTAGTGCTGTGAGAGCATCCTTAATATCATTACTATTTCGTTGATAGCGAGCGACTTTAACTGGCTTTAGATTGTGTTTGGCGAGCGATTCTCGCAATCCAGATTCTACTACAAGACCAAATTCATCTGCTTGAATTAAAAACCCAATACGTGTGTGATTGTTTTCTTCGACTAGGTATTTTATTTGCTCGTCAGCTTCATCATCGTAGCTAGCTCTTATGTTGAATACATTAATTGTTGGCTGATAATGCAAAAATTTAGCGCCGCTGTAAGGCATTAAATATGGAATTTGCAGTTGTTCAAGGATTGGTAAAACAGCAAAGCTTGTTGGAGTTCCCATTGCACCGAATAGCGCATCTACTTTGTCTTGATAAATAAAGTGACGAGTATTACTTACTGCGCGTTTTGGTTCATAGCCATCGTCGGCGACTATTAATTCTACGTGTGCTCCGTTGATACCTCCGTTTTTATTTAGCTTGTTAAAATAGATATTACTACCTAGGTAAAGTTGTTCACCAATTTGTTTGGCAGGTCCTGTTAACGCGGTAGACATGCCTAATTTTATCGCTGGCTTGTTCTCGGCATAGGCGAAATTGCTATGTGAAAATGAAAAGAAGAAAAGAACGCTAAGGTAATTTTTTAAGTAAGTATTGTTCATACCAATTAGTAACAGCCTGTTTGAATAGTTTATCGAGTGATTTTTTACCACGGATCTGTAAAACTATTTGTGCCTTTTGTGATGACCAGTTTTGTAATATTAGTCTAATAAAAAGACATTTGGTATTTTCATCGCAATTAGATAAGCTGCTTGGTGTGCACCAAAGTGTCCGCCACAATAAAGGTTTGATGGTAAAAATTTGGTAATCTGTTGTTAGTAATGCAGCTAGACGTGTATCTTGGATGTTATCAGCGTTATGTTGAGCACAGTCACGCAGTACTTGTTCGACTAATTGTTGATCTAACTGATTGAAATGATCAAGTAGTTGCAATGCAAAGTCTGATTGAAAATCAGTTTTCAGATTTTTAATTAGCGAGCTGCGATCAGTTAAACTTTTAGCCACAAGAGCTGCATGTTCTGCAGTCGCTTTATCTTGCATAAAGCCTAGTTTAACTAAACTAAACCCCGCCATTTGCCAAAACTTGAGTAGGCTCGCATTAGCGCCAAAACTGGCTCCAAACCAGTCACAGCTTGATGCTAGTTGCTGTTCACAATGAGTAATAAGTTGTGAACCAATACATTTACTATGCTGTGATGGAGCTACAGCAATGCGCACAACACGAGCACACAACCTTGTTAGTACGTCAGCATTAGCACTTAACTGTGCTAATGTTTGCGCCATCAAATGCCCCTGTGGGCGACGTTGACCACTAACAACCTGTTGACTCAAGTCTGCGGTTAAACCGCCTTCAATCGCAATTAGGCATACTGCAATAATAACGCCTTGTTGCTGACATACAAAGATGCGTTGCTCTGTCGCGTCGAGTAAGTGGCGCAAGTCATTCACGCTAGTTTGATAATGCGCTAATGCTAATAGCCCAATGACTTGACGCAGTAGTGCTTCATTTTTAGCAAGGTGTTGGGGAGTCAGTTCAGAATAGAGCAGAGCGCTGGTGTCTAGCGTAATATCTTGATAATCGGCGTCAAGTGCTAACAAATTACAAATATGCTGTTCTAGCGGATCATTCGCTGCGAAGCGAATTGGTTGCTCTAGAGTAACACTATGCATATTTTTATAATGTTGCTCTAGGTAACGTTTGAATTTTAAAGTATACCCGCGGCCATTCCCTTCATAACCTACCATAGTGCTGGCAAATATAATGCGGGGATAATGCGTGAGCATTTTAATTAATAATGGTACTGGGATCGCAGCAGCTTCATCAACCAACAATACATCACAGTCAGGTAGTTCATTTAGTAATTGATCGGGTGCAATATAATGCAAGTTGGCGAGTTGTTTATCCCGAGTTTGATAGCTTAATCCTCGTGCTGCGGCAAAGTGTTTAAAACAGCTGTGTAGGGCGTTAAACTGCTGTGCACAAATGAGTATTTTTTTATCGTTAAGTGTTGCAGCAGCAAGCCCTAAAGCCGCCGATTTTCCGCGGCCACGATCTGCGCTGATCAATAAAGGGCGATTGGCTCTACCGTTGGCAGTTCTAATGATTTGCTCGATGCAAAATTGCTGTTCAGTTAGGTTTATTTTACCTGCTAGCTGGCTTGTTTCTGGTAACGTTTGCCAGCCTGATTGTTGGCTGAGGTGCAGATACAAATTACTCTGGAGTAAGTGTGCAAAGCGTTGGTTAAAATAACTCTGCTGTTGTTGTTGAGCAAATGATTGAAAGGCGGTCAGTGCTGGGTCACACCAATAGTGTAAATCATCAAGTTCTGGCAACAATACAATAAATAAACCGCCAGCCTGAACAGTGCCACTAAGAGCAGCAAATTTGTCTGGCACTAAGCCACTAAAACCGTCATAAATAACATGCTGAAATTCTTGGCCAAGAATTTGATGAGTATGTTCAGGCCAGCTACTGTCAGTGAGTTCGCCACTAGTTGATAATACCTTAACAAGCGGATGGCAAAGTTGCTTGAGTAACTCATTAGCCTGTTGATAACACCAGTTTTGTTCGCCAGTAATGAGTAGCAATTGCCTATGTTTAGCATAGGCAATTTGCGGTAGGATATTACTTATTAACGAGTTAAATGGCTTGTAGTCGTGCATAAACAGTTACTAACCACTTACTACCAAAGTCATCAAAATTCACTTGTACGCGAGATTGAGCGCCACTGCCTTCGTAATTAATAACCGTTCCCATACCAAATTTTGCATGTAATACGTGTTGTCCTAAGCTAAAGCCACTTTCTTCAAATACGGCATGACTTACTGATGAGCTAAATCGTCCTGCTGCGGGTGGTCGCGATACTTGAGTTTTAATACGAATTTCTTCAATACAATCTTCAGGCATTTCACGTAAAAAGCGTGATGGACTGTGGTACTTTTCTTGACCATAAAGACGGCGGCTCTCGGCATGGCTAATATAGAGTTTTTCCATGGCGCGAGTCATGCCGACATAACAAAGACGACGCTCTTCTTCTAACCGACCTGATTCTTCATTACTTTGTTGAGATGGGAACATGCCTTCTTCAACACCAACCATAAATACGAGTGGAAACTCTAAGCCTTTCGCTGAGTGCAACGTCATCATTTGCACTGCATCTTCATGTTCTTCAGCTTGACCATCACCGGATTCCAGTGAGGTATAAGCCAAGAATCCTTGCAGTGGTGAGCTAAACTCTTCATCTTCCGGGAGTTCGTATTGGCCACAGGCGCTGATCAGCTCTTCTAAGTTTTCTACCCGAGCGCGGCCCTTTTCGCCTTTTTCTGCTTGATACATCGCCATTAAACCAGATGTTTGAATAGCGTATTTCGCTTGCTCTTCTAAAGTGAGATCACCAATTTTATCTTCAATATGTTCTACCAGTTCAACAAACTTAGTAACAACCGTCGCCGCACGTCCTGATAAATGTTGTTGTTCTACGATGGCTTTGGCGGCGTACCATAATGGCAATGATTCGCTACGCGCACAATCGCGAATATGGCTTAAGGTTTTATCGCCAATGCCACGAGCAGGAGTGTTAATCACTCGCTCAAATGCAGCATCATCCTGACGATTACCTACGAGCCGTAAATATGCCAGCGCATCTTTAATTTCCTGACGTTCAAAGAAGCGCATACCGCCGTAAATGCGGTACTTCAAGCCTTCTTGTAACATGGCTTCTTCAAGTACCCGCGATTGCGCGTTACTACGATATAAAATCGCCGCATCTTGTAGGGCATTACCAGCGTTTAACCAGCTGCGTAATTTGCTGCTTACAAAGCGCGCTTCGTCTAATTCGTTAAAAGCGGCATAAACAGAAATAGGTTCACCATCATTGCCATCAGTCCAGAGGCTTTTACCCATTCGGTCTGAGTTATTTTGAATAAGTGCATTAGACGCTTTTAGAATAGTGGCAGTAGAGCGATAGTTTTGTTCAAGGCGAATAGTTTCGGCTTTAAAATCGGTCAAAAAGCGCTTAATGTTTTCAATTTTAGCACCACGCCAACCGTAAATACTTTGGTCATCATCACCTACGATCATGATGCTGTTGGTATCGCCGGCTAATAATTTAAGCCATGCATATTGAATGGTGTTGGTATCTTGAAACTCGTCTACTAGCATATGGGCAAAACGTTGCTGGTAGTGACGTAGTAAGGTTGGATTATTTTTTAGTACTTCAAAACTACGTAATAAGATTTCGGCAAAATCAACTAATCCTGCTCGATCACATGCTTCTTGATAAGCGGTGTAAACTTTAAGCATCATTTGTTCGTTGATGTCGTAAGCTTGGATATCTTTGGGGCGCAGACCTTCATCTTTCTTGGCGCTGATATACCAGCCAAACTGTTTTGCAGGCCATTTTTTGTCATCAATATTCATGGCTTTTAATAAGCGTTTGATCATTCTAAGTTGATCATCAGAGTCTAAAATTTGAAACGCTTCTGGTAAGTTTGCTTCGCGATGGTGGGCGCGCAATATACGGTGTGATAAGCCATGGAAAGTACCAATCCACATACCACCTACTGGTGCTTGAAGGGCTTGTTCAACGCGCGTGCGCATTTCTTTAGCTGCTTTATTGGTAAAGGTTACTGCAAAAATACTATAAGCGGAGGCTTGCTCAACCTGCATTAACCATGCGATACGATGAACGAGTACTCGAGTTTTCCCAGAGCCTGCGCCAGCAAGCACCAGCATATTTTGGAGTGGGGCTGCAACTGCATCCCGTTGTTTATCATTTAAACCGTCGAGTAATTCTGAAACGTCCATCATCACGCCTTTTCAATCAATATTAAAAGCAGTATAACAGGTGTTTTTGTTAGGCTAAATAAAATACTGTTTTTATAACCAGTTAATTTAATACATAGTCTAAAGGCTTTAAAAACTTAATGATTCATTTATAGTCATTTTTTAGCTAAGCTAGATCAATGGTGTGAAGTGATATCGCCAATTTGACTTATATTTAGTAAAAATCACGATTTTAGCTAGTTCTTCGTATTACCGTTGATTTTAACATATTGATTTTTAATAACTAAATAATTGGCATGAAGAATGTAAGTAGATAAGAATAAAATTAAATTAATAATTGAGGTTAACATGGCAGAGCAAGGTTCAGGCGGTAATGTTATCGCAGCGATTTGTAATATATTTTTCCCAGGTTTAGGGCAGTTAGTTCAAGGCCGGATCATGGCGGCAATTGGTTTCTTCCTAGCGTGGGTTATTAGTGGCGCGCTTATTTATGTTGCGATTGGTTTTATATTACTGCCGATCGTCTATATTTGGGCAATCATTGATGCCGCGCGGTTTAGATCTTATCGGTAGCTGTATCACTTCAAAGAATAGCGCTTTTTAGCGCTATTTTTGTCACTGGCTTTATTTATTCAGCACTGACTAGGGTATAATCCCGATCATTAGTTGTATTTAGGTAAAGTTATGGAATACCAATTTATACGCGATCCAATAAGTGGCCTGCGGATTAAAATTAGCAGTGAACATGCGGTTATTGGCCGTTGGTTAAATGAAGAGATCGGCAAAGACAAAATTGCTATGGTACAAGCTTTAATAGCCTCAGTATCAAGTAGTTTTGAGCCGTTAACGCTACAGGGCCAAGAAATTGATTTGATCTTAAATAAAGATGAAGCCATTTTTGAAGCCCATGCCTTGCACCAAGACTCTGAAGATTTATTTGCTTATCAAGATGATGAGCTTATGCTCGAGGAAAATGGTTTAAGTAGTGGCTGTGGTTTTGAAGATTTTGTTGATCTGATTAATTCATGGCAAGAATTTACTACAGGTAGGTAGCCGTCAGTTTTCAGTTAGCAAAATATCCTCGGGTGCCGCGTAATGAAATGCTCTTAGCTATATTGGCAATATTTGTGTTAGCGACCTCTGCGTATTAACCACAATCAGCACGTAGAATCGATTTCATCGAAGAGTATTTATCTGTATTATTAACTACAATTAAAAAATAGTAACCGGAAGAGATATGTCTGCCAATTTAAATAAACTCGTGGTGATGCTAGAAATGCAAAATGCCATGAACACCAAAGTTCATGATCAATGGTTTAGCCAAGGCTTTGAATGGTATCGCGCTATTTGGGTTGAATGCGCTGAAATGCTTGATCATTACGGTTGGAAATGGTGGAAAAAGCAAACTCCAGATACCGAGCAAGTTATTTTAGAATTGGTTGATATTTTTCACTTCGGTTTATCGTTACGCATTGATGGTGAGACCAGTTATTTAGAGCTTGCTAAGCAGTTGGAACAACAGTTAAGTGCACCGCAACAAGCTGATGATTTCAAACAAACGTTAGAAATTCTCGCCGCGTCAGCCGTCGCTGAGAAAACCTTTAACGCCGCAGCCTTCGCTGGATGTATGGCGCAAATAGGTATGGATATTGATTATTTATATCGAGGCTATGTAGGTAAAAATACGCTTAATTTTTTCCGCCAAGATCATGGTTATAAAGATGGTAGCTACATTAAAGAATGGCATGGCAAAGAAGATAACGAGCATTTAGTTGAGGTCGTTAAAAGCCTGAATACGGAACATGCTGATTTTGCAAAGCTTGTATATCAAGGCTTAGAGGCTCGCTACCCTAAAAATTAAGGCAGCATGTCACGAAAATCAGTGACGCTCAAATAGTCACTGATTTCATTGTGCGGTTGTTTACTATCTGGGTTTGCAACCGCCAATAAATGGCCAATACCATATTCTTTTGCGGCGTTTAGTACCGCTAAACTGTCGTCAACGAACAGCGTACGCTGCTTATCAAAACCTAAATCGAGTTGTACTTGCTGCCATAAGCTTTGCTGCTCTTTACTCACACCATATTGATGAGTCGACACCACACCATCTAAATAGTTATCAATACTGGTTTTTTCAAACTTGAGCATGACACTTTCCGGGTGTGCGTTGGTAAGTAAAATCAACTCTTTACCCGCTTTTCGCAACGATGTTAAAAATGCAGGTACATCCTCACGCATTTTAATGAGGTGCTGATGCTGATATTTTAGCTCCATAATAGGTAAATTAAGTTGTTGTTCCCAGTAATCTAAGCAATACCATTGGATTTGACCGCTAACGGCTTGATAGCGTTTTAATATATCCGCTTGGGCTTGTGCCAAACTAATATTCTTTGCGATAGCGAGTTGCTCAGGGATCACTGTCAGCCAAAAGTGATTATCAAAATGGAGATCGAGCAAAGTGCCATCCATATCTAGCAGCACAGTATCGATTTTTGACCAATTTAACATAGGAATTTCATCTTATAGGGTTTATTATTGAACTAACTGCCATGATAGCAAATTAATGCCAATGACACAGAAAAAGCACCCAACACCACCACAAATTCTTCGCACCGAAGTTGTTGCTAAAAGCCGATTATTTACGGTGGAATCACTTGAATTAAAATTTTCAAATGACGAACAGCGTCAATACGAACGGATCCGCGGCGGTGGCCGAGGGGCTGTAATGATAGTGCCATTAACAGCTGATAATGAATTACTGTTAGTACGAGAATATTGTGCTGGCACTAATGATTATCAACTAGGCTTCCCAAAAGGCTTAATTGATCCTGGTGAAACACCAGAACAAGCAGCAAACCGAGAATTAAAAGAAGAAGTTGGCTTTGGTGCTGAGCAACTTCAGCCACTTAAAGTGGTTTCAATGGCACCCAGTTACTTTAATGCGACTATGCACATATTGTTTGCGCAACAACTTTATCCGCAAACTTTAGTTGGGGACGAGCCAGAACCATTAGTGGTTGTTAAGTGGCCATTAACCGATTGGCAGTCATTATTACAACAATCAGACTTCACCGAAGCACGAAGCGTTGCAGCTTTGCTATTATTAACTAAGCATTTAGAATCAGGAGCTGCGAATGATTGAATTACTTGAGCCATGTATTGAGCTTGCGCAAAGCGCTGGTGCTGCGATTATGGCTATTTACAAGAAAGATGATATTGGCCAGCAAGAAAAGTCAGATCACACACCTGTCACTAAAGCCGATTTAGCCGCTAACGATGTGTTAGTTGCTGGATTAAAAGCACTAGCGCCAGATATTCCTATTATGTCAGAAGAAACACCAATCCCTGCTTTAGCGGATAGGCAAGATTGGCAGCGCTATTGGTTACTCGATCCAATGGACGGTACCGGTGAGTTTATTTTAGAAAGCGGCGACTTTGCGGTAAATATCGCTTTGATTGAAAACAATCGCCCAGTGCTTGGGGTGATTTATTGGCCAGCGAAAGAGACAACTTACTTTGCCAGTTATCAAAATGGTGCATTTAAGCGTGTCGATGGCGTAGAGCAGCAGATCAATGTTGCCACTCCAGATAACTTAACTTTGGCTGTTAGTCGTCGTCAAAAAATTGAAGCTGTTAGTCAATACTTGAACGCGCAGTTTACAACAGTTGCTGTAGGTTCATGCTCTTTAAAAGCATGTATTGTTGCTGAGGGTAAAGCTGACTGTTTTTTACGGATAGGGCCAACAGGTGAGTGGGATACGGGAGCATCGCAAATAATTGTTGAAGAAGCAGGTGGCTGTATTACTGATGCTGAATTTAATCCATTAACCTACAATCAGCGTGAGAGTACAGAGAACCCTGACTTTATAGTGATGGGTCACCCTGATTGGGAGTGGCAAAAAATGATCAGTCCACACCAAAGAGCGCTTTAATTACTCTGTTTGTTTGCTTTTTGTTCGGTTGAACAGCTTTAGGCAGTTTAACTGTTGCATTATAATATGATTCCTATACTATAGCGCTCTCTTCGAAACAGGCTCGCAAATAACGCGAAACCGTTGAAAAAGAAATTACAGGCGCGGGATGGAGCAGCCTGGTAGCTCGTCGGGCTCATAACCCGAAGGTCGTCGGTTCAAATCCGGCTCCCGCAACCAATTCTTTTTAAGAAGCGGTTACTGTAAACTCTAGGTGAGAGTTAAAAATCACTAGTCGATAGACTTAAAATATACAGGCGCGGGATGGAGCAGCCTGGTAGCTCGTCGGGCTCATAACCCGAAGGTCGTCGGTTCAAATCCGGCTCCCGCAACCAATTTTTATTGGAAGCCAAGTTGTCATGTATAGCAACTATAAATAAATCTGCAATTTCAGGCGCGGGATGGAGCAGCCTGGTAGCTCGTCGGGCTCATAACCCGAAGGTCGTCGGTTCAAATCCGGCTCCCGCAACCACTGAAATCAAGTAATAATGAATCGACACTCTTAATGAGTGTTTTTTTATGTCTAAAATTCAGTGAAATAAATAGCTCGTCGGTCTCAGCTCTACATTAGCCAGCAAAGGCCATCTATTTAAATCCGGCTCCCGCAACCACTGAAATCAAGTAATAATGAATCGACACTCTTAATGAGTGTTTTTTTATGTCTAAAATTCAGTGAGTGCAAAGATTGGGCTACTCATAACCCGAAGGTCGTCGATTCGTTCTTCATAAATTCTGGCTCCCGCAACCATTGAAATAAAGTAATAATGAATCGACACTCTTAATGAGTGTTTTTTTTGTCTGAAATTTAGTAACACGCATAAGTTGGGTTACTCATAACCCGAAGGTCATCGATTCGTTCTTCATAAATACTGGCTCCCGCAACCATTGAAATAACAAGTTCTATTAAATCGAAACGCCTAAAGCGTGTTTTTTTATGTCTAAAATTCAGTGAGTGCAAAAATTGGGCTACTCATAACCCGAAGGTCATCGATTCGTTCTTCATAAACACTGGCACCCGCAACCAACTGAAATAAAAATTAAGAATGAATAGACACTCTATATGAGTGTTTTTTATGCCTGAAATTCAGTGAAGATCTTGATGTTGCTATATAACCCGAAGGTCGTCGGTTCGCTCTCCATAAACTCAGGCTCCCGCAACAACTGAAATAAAGTAAGACAAATTAAATAGGTATTGTTGATGAGTGCTTTTTCATGGCAGTATTTTGATAGAACCTAGAGCTTTGGCTATTTCCAAAGATCAGGATCTTCTTCTGGACGGGAATCTTTTCTGTCTAATACCTGCGAAAAGCGATTAGCAAAGATACCTAAGTAGCCCCAAGCGGCGAAGAATAGTGCGATGGCTAAAATTACTAAGCCGATGATTTGTAAGCTGTAGTGGCTATAATAGCCGAGGGTGATTAATATCACGGCTAGCACAAACAGTGCTAAGCCGCGTAAAAAGCGCTTTAAACTGAGCTTAGGCTCTGAACCTAAGCGATATATCAGCGGCTTTAGCATGACTGCCTACTATTAATAGTAAGAATGATCGCCAGCTTTGTGATCAGTAATATCAGCAACACCGGTGATTTCATCGAACTTAGCAATCATTTCTTTTTCAATGCCTTCTTTTAGTGTGACATCGATCATAGAACAACCATTACAGCCACCGCCAAATTGAAGAACAGCAATACCTTCAGCAGTTACTTCTACAAGGCTAACTTGGCCGCCATGGTTAGCAAGCTGAGGGTTAACCTCTGTTTCTAACATGTGTTGAATACGTTCGTTAAGTCCTGCGTCATCACCGATTTTACGGGCTTTAGCATTGGGGGCTTTAAGTGTTAACTGAGTGCCCATTTTGTCGGTAACGAAGTCAATTTCAGCTTCTTCTAAAAATGGCGCGCTTTCTGTGTCAACTACAGCATCAAAGCCGTTAAAAGGAAGACGAATATCGGTGGCTTCTACTGCATCTTCAGGGCAGTAAGATACACCACATTCCGCTTGTGATGTGCCAGGGTTAACAACAAATACGCGAATATTTGTTTTTTCAGCTTGGTCAGCTAATAATTTTGCAAAATGCGATTGTGCGGTTTCGGAAATAGAAATCATAAAACAACTATACTTGACTAAATTACTCGGATACTGGTTATCATACTCCGCTCATCGCGTTGTCGCCAGTGTTGAGCGTAAAAATTTGGCATCTATTTTAAGCAATGGTAGCGTGCAAACATTGATCATTTACTGAGTGTTTTCTATGCGTTTGATAATAACAATCTTTACACTATTGCTAAGCTTTTCTTGTTTAGCACAACCGCTTTCATATTATTTCAATGATGATGTGAAATTTGATCCAACTATTCCCACTCCAGAGCAGGTTTTAGGCTATGAAGTCGGGCAGTGGCACGTACGTCATGATCAACTCGTTCGTTATATGGAAATATTGGCACAAAAAAGTGACCGTATTAATTTTGAAGTCATTGGTCGTACCCATGAGCAGCGCCCGCTCGTTATGATAACTATCACCGCAGCTGATAAGTTGGCGAATGTGGAGCAAACACGTAAGGCGCACTTGGCGCGTTTAGCCGATCCAGAAAAAGCCAAAGAAACCGATCAGCCAGCGGTCGTTTGGATGGGTTATAGCGTTCATGGCAATGAATCTTCTGGTAGTAATTCAGCCTTGCTAGTGGCTTATTATTTAGCTGCGGCGCAAGGTAAAGAAATTGATACGCTATTAAATAACACGGTTATTTTACTCGATCCTTCATTAAACCCCGATGGTTTAGCACGCTTTGCGAATTGGGCGAATAGTAATCGCGGTATGAACTTATCGTCTGATCCACAAACTCGGGAGCATATTGAAAGCTGGCCAAGTAGCCGTACTAACCATTACTGGTTTGATTTAAATCGTGATTGGTTGCTGCTACAACACCCTGAATCTCGTGCTCGTATTGCTAAGTTTCATTACTGGAAACCCAATATTCTTACTGATTTCCATGAAATGGGTCCCAATAGCACTTTTTTCTTTCAGCCAGGTATTCCATCACGTAAGCACCCGATCACCCCTGATGAAAATGTCAGTCTCACGAAGGCAATAGGTAACTATCATGCTAAAACATTGGATGAACACAACGCGTTATATTTTACCGAAGAAAGCTTTGATGATTTTTACTATGGCAAAGGTTCAACTTATCCAGATGTAAATGGTGGTGTGGGTATTTTATTTGAGCAAGCAAGTTCTCGTGGTCATCTGCAAGAAACCATAAATGGACCGCTGAGTTTTGCATTTACGATTAAAAACCAGCTGCTTACGAGCCTATCTACATTTCAGGCTGCGATAGATAATCGCCAAGCATTACTCGATTACCAAGCTAGTTTTTACAATAATGCTATAGAGCTTGCTAATGATGAAGATTATAAAGGTTATGTAGTGCAAGGCGGTGCAGATACAACACGTAGCGCACTTTTTTTAGATTTATTGAAACAGCATCAGATCAAAGCTTATCCACTTAATAAAGCAGTAAAAGCGGATGGTAAGAATTTTTCTGCGAAAAGTTATTTTGTGCCATTAGCCCAGCCGCAATATCGCTTAGTTAAAGCCATTTTTAGTGAGCAAAAGCGTTTTGTTGATAACACTTTTTATGATGTATCCGGCTGGACGTTAGCCCATGCTTTTAACTTGGAGTTTGCAGCAATTAAAAGTGGCTGGGGCTTAGACGTTAGTAAAAATGCATGGCAACAGCCTGAAAAACCACAATTTGCTGCGTTAGATGCACAGTATGCGTTTGGCTTTAAATGGGATAATTATTTAGCTCCGAAAATGCTTAATAAATTATTACAGCAAGGTGTGCAAGCTCGTGTGGCGCTCAGCCCGTTATCAGCTAAATCGCTTGCAAGTACACAGGAATTTGCTGCGGGTAGTATTATTATTCCTGCTGGGATTCAAAAAAATCCGCAATGGGTGTCGTTATTAAATAGTGCACAAAATGAGTTTGGTATTGCAATTACGCCTATTACTTCTGGCTTAACGGCAAAGGGTGTCGATTTAGGCTCGCGGACGTTAGCGGTAGTTAAAGCGCCTAAAGTATTACTCGTTGGTGGCCAAGGGACTAGTCAATATGAAGTAGGTGAAGTGTGGTATTACTTAGATCGCTTTGTTGGTGTGGCACCTACCATTGTGGAAATGGAACGTTTTGGTGATCTTGAACTTAGTGATTACAGCCACATTGTTTTGGCTCATGGAAATTACAATAAGCTTTCAGATGCTGACAAAATAGCAATTAAAACTTGGGTACGTAAAGGTGGAGTTATTTGGGGCCACAAAGGTGGGGCTAAGTTTTTAGTCGATCAACAACTATTAAAAACCAGTTATTTATCACGCCGAGATGTTGCCAGCGCCTTCAAAACGGATGGCTTAAACTATGGTGATAAAGATCATTTAGCTGGGCGTCAACGTATTGCTGGAGCGATATTTAATACTAAAGCCGATTTAACGCACCCACTTACTTTTTCATTACAGCGTGACACCTTACCAGTATTTAAAAATAGTACTTGGTTACTTGAAATGTCAGCTGCACCATTTGTAAATGTGTTGCAGTATACGCAAAAGCCATTACTAGCGGGCTTTACCGATGATGTGAATGTTGAGCAAGTAGCGGGAGCGGCTGGTTTAGTGGCACATTCGTATGGTCGTGGCAGTGTGATTGGTATGACAGATGATCCGGTATTTAGGGGCTATTGGTACGGTACCAGTCGTTTATTGAGCAATGCATTGTTTTTTGGTCACACATTTAGAGCGAATGCCGATTAATTAATTAGCTTAAGTATTAATGTCCTAATGGTGTTAAGCAGGTTACAAATGCCCAAACTTGCTTAGCACCAGCCTTTTTAAGGGCGATGGTAGCTGCATTAAGAGTTGCTCCTGTTGTCATCACATCATCAATTATAGCAACTGTTTTTCCGCTCATATCGGTATTACATATAAATGCGCCATGTAAGTTTTTTACTCGTTTAGCTTTGCTAAGTGATGACTGTGCTTGGGTTTTCTTTGTACGCTGTAAACTCTGAGAATCAATATTTTCATTTACTAAACATGGCAACCAGCATTGTGATACTTGGTTAAAGCCTCGCTTTAAAAAACGCTGCTGATGTAGAGGTAAAATAATAAATAAATCTGGCCATATTTCGCTATTTTTTTTACTAACAGTCAGTTGTTGGCTAATAATTAACGACAATGCGTTTTTATAATGAATCTGGTTACTAAATTTAAGTTGCGTGAGCCAACCATCAAAAGGGGGACGATACCACGCGCAAGCGAACAGGTAATCGAATTGGCAATCAGGAAATAACTCAACCACATCTGGGCGATACAGTAAATTAGCATGTGTGGTTATATCTAATAGCGGCAAATCAGCTAAACAATGTTCGCATAAACTATGTTTGGTACGGATAATACTTTGGCATTGCACACAAAAAGAAGGAAAAAACCAATCGCCCAGCTGTTGAAAACATTGATGAAAAGCAGTCATTGCATTCATTCCCTCAAACGCTATTATGAGCGCTAAGTTTGGAGCAAGGTTATAAAAAATGCAAAATGAGCTGGTGTTATTACATGGTTGGGGGATGAATCAAGGCGTATGGCAGTTGATCTTGCCGGAGCTTCAATTTATGCATAACGATACAGTACGCAGTGTTGATTTACCCGGTTACGGTAATAATCAAACATCGCCAAAGCCGTATACTTTGCATGCCGCTGCATTACAATTAAGCAATCAATTACAGCCAAACACTACCTTAATGGGCTGGTCTTTAGGTGGTTTATTTGCTCTTTATATTGCAAAGCACTGGCCTGAAAAAGTCGCGAAAGTGATATTAGTTGCTGCAACTCCATTATTTGCTGAAGGCGATGATTGGCCAGGAATAAAAGCAAATGTATTAGCTGCATTTAAAGAGCAGTTAGTCACTCATCGCGAGAAAACCATCGATCGCTTTTTGGCAATACAGGCGATGGGCAGTGAAAATGCCCGAGATGATATTAAACAACTTAAACAGTTACTCAATGAATTTCCGGCTCCACAAGAGTGCGCATTAACTGCTGGTTTGGATATTTTACAGCAAGATGATTTACGCGATGCTTTTGCCTGTTGTCCAGTGCCAATCCGTGCTGTATTTGGCCGTTTAGATGCATTGGTACCGTATCGCGCAGTAACCAAAATGAAAGTTTTAAAACACGATTTTGAGTATGAAGTGATCGATAAGGCGTCACACGCACCTTTTATATCCCATAAAAAAGAGTTTTTATCTGCCGTCAAATCAATGCTTTGAAAAGTAACTTTACGGTGGTTTGAAAAACTCTGCAGTAAAGCTTTATTTTGACTGTTTTATGAGCGATAATTAACCAATATATCATTGGTTGAGGTGTTGTATGCCAATCGGATCTGTGTTTAATAACGGTGTTGAAGGTTTTAATCGTGCCAGTCAGGGTATAGAGAAAGCCAGCGCAGAAATAAATCGCGCCAGCATTGAGCAACAAGACGACGCTCAGCTTGCCCAACAGCGCCAGCTGCAAGCTGCTCGTCCGGAAGAAGCGGTAACCGCTCCTGTGTCACAACCACCACGTATTGATGAAGCCTTGGTCAATTTAAAGGTCGAAGAGTTTAATGCCAAAGCCAATACGCAATCAATTCAAACCGCGGACGAAGTACTGGGGACTTTGATTGATATTCGTGTTTAATTTGCCATGAACATTGTCACGCCATTTCCAAATATTAATATAAACACCGCAAATGTTTATACGGAAACCGCTCGGCGTGACAACCAACTTCGGGAAGTTATCCCGCCACCTGCAGCTACAAAACCGACTAATGCTGAAAACAAAGCGCTCGGTGATAATGAAAAAACTAAACAACCCGGTACAACTGATACCGGCACTTATGATGCCAAGGGTAAACTTGCCGACGAAAAAGTAATTCAAGAGCGTCAGCAGGGAGATGCAGAGCAAAATCCAGAGCAAAATGAACAGCAACAACAAGATAAAGAGAAAGAGGCAAAGCAAAAAGAGCAAGTAGCTCAGCAAGAGCAACAAGACGCTGAGCAAATTAAAGAGTTAAAAGCGCGTGATACTGAAGTACGTATTCATGAGCAAGCTCATTCATCAGTTGGTGGTCAACACGCAGGTTCGCCAAGTTATGAGTACCAACGTGGACCTGATGGTACCAATTACGCTGTTGGCGGCGAAGTACAAATTGACGTTGCTGAAATAGCAGGTGACCCGCGAGCTACAATAGAGAAAATGCAAACGGTACGTGCTGCAGCTTTAGCGCCGGCAGAGCCTTCTGGTGCTGATCGTTCGATTGCTGCTGATGCCACTCAAAAGCTCGCTGCAGCGCAAGCAGAGCTTAGTAATATAGACAGTGATGATGAAAGCAGTACGCAATCAGCATCGTTCAAAGTAGATAACGAATTAACAAAGGATGAGAAAGTTGCAACTACTGCTGAATCAGAAACCGCAACGGCTAAGCGCGATATTGAAGTTGAGCAGCGTGCAGGTCGCATTGCGCAGTTTTATCAAGCCGCCACCTCGCCTTATGGACAGTCTGGCTTTTCTGCAACCATATAGTTGCTCCCTCGTAATATGTGTTTCCTCAATTTAAATCCAAATAAATCATTTTTTAAGTGTGGTTATTCACATTTATTTACCTAAAGATGTATGCAATTAATTGTGAAATATTACTGTAACTGCTATTTTCCCTACGATTTTTATTATGGAAGACAATTAAATGAAATATGCAGTAATCGCAGGTGCTTTATCACTTTTTTCAATAACAGCGGTGGCGAATGAAACGGCTGGCTTAAGTTATGACTATGTCGAAGTTGGCTATGCAAAAATGGACGTAGATGACTTGGATGAACTTAGCTTTGATGGTTATGCAGTTAAGCTTAGCAAGCAAGTAAGTAGTAATTGGTATCTAACCGGTTTATATGCAAGCACATCAGATGATCTGTCAAATAGTGTCTCTGAGGATTATCGTGATATCTTTCAAAACGGTGAGTATGTAGGAACGTCACAGTTATACACTGAAGGAAAGCTAGACGCTGAATTTACTAGATTAGAGCTCAGTGCGGGTTATATTCAACGTTTATCTGCAGTTACCAATTTAGATTACAGTATCAATCTAGGTAGACTGAAGTACAGCACTGACTTCATAAACCTCGTCGAAGAAAGGTTTAATGGCCAAGTATTCTCATCGTCAGAATCAGCTTACTCGGACTCAGATAGTGCTGATATCCTCTCTGCTAATGTGCAAGTTAGGCATTTAGTCACGGATAAATTCGAGGTAAATGCAGGCTTAGGTTACGAGCGTTTACATGATGAAGAAAGTGACAATAACGTTGTTTTAAAAGCGGGTTTTAATTACACCTTGACTGAAAAAGCAATTTTAGGTGCTTCATACCGTTACGTTGATGAGTATGCTGATATTGCAGCGACCTTACGTTATTACTTTTAAATCAGATTTAAATAGCAGAATTGCAAACGCCACAAACTGAGTTTGTGGCGTTTTTGCTTAAGCGTTATTTTTTCACTTTTGCATTTGCGAAGGCGTCTGCAAATGCATTACCCATCATTGCATTACCGGTATCGCGTGTTGGTTTTGCAGCGCGAGGTTGCTGAGCATTGTTACGATTATTGGCTTGCGGCTTTTGACTGACTGATGGAGCAGGTTTATTGCTGGTATCAATGTCATCGTCTAAACGCATGGTAAAACTAATACGTTTACGGGCAGCGTCAACTTCCACTACTTTTACTTTTACAATATCACCTGCTTTAACTACTTCACGCGGATCAGAGATAAACTTATTAGTGATCGCTGAAATATGTACTAAACCATCTTGGTGCACACCCACATCAACAAAAGCACCAAAGTTAGCTACGTTTGAAACCACGCCTTCTAAAATCATCCCTGGCTTTAAGTCACTGATTTTTTCAACACCTGCTTTAAACTCTGCTGTTTTAAAATCAGGACGAGGGTCGCGTCCAGGTTTATCAAGTTCACTAATGATGTCGGTAACCGTTGGTAAGCCAAATTTATCATCAATGTAGTCATTGGCAACTAACTTATTCAGCAGCTCTGAGTTACCAATTAGGTTATTTACATCGAGACTATTTTGTTCACAAATGCGTTTAACGATAGGGTAAGCTTCCGGGTGAACTGATGATTTATCAAGTGGGTCGCTGCCATTACTAATTTTTAAGAAACCGGCGGCTTGTTCAAATGCTTTTGGCCCTAAACGCTCTACTTTCTTTAGCTCTGAGCGTTTAGTGAATGAACCGTTAGCATCGCGATAATTAACAATATTTTGCGCTAAGGTTTTATTTAACCCTGAAACACGCGCAAGCAATGGCACTGAGGCCATATTTAAATCTACACCTACCGAGTTCACACAATCTTCAACAACAGAAGTCAGAGTTTGCCCTAGTTGGCTTTGTGATACATCGTGCTGATATTGACCTACACCAATTGACTTAGGCTCCACTTTCACAAGTTCAGCCAGTGGATCTTGTAAGCGACGCGCAATTGAAACCGCACCACGTAACGACACATCTAAATCAGGAAACTCATTAGCAGCAAATTCTGATGCTGAATACACCGATGCGCCAGCTTCACTGACCATAATTTTATTGAGTTTTAGCTCGCTATTTGCTTTGATTAATTCAGCAACCAGTTTGTCTGATTCGCGTGAAGCGGTGCCGTTACCAATAGCGATTAGTTCGACTTTATGTTGGCGGCATAACTGCTCTAGCGTTCGTACTGATTTATCCCAATGATTTTGTGGTGCATGTGGGAAGATAGTTTGTGTGGCTAATAACTTACCAGTGCTATCAACAACGGCAATTTTACAGCCAGTGCGCAGACCAGGATCTAGGCCCAATGTTATGCGAGGCCCTGCAGGGGCAGCCATAAGTAAGTCTTTTAAGTTTTTAGCGAACACATCGATAGCGCCTGTTTCGGCTTTTTCACGCATGGCTGCTAAAAATTCGTTTTCTAAATGTAAGCCTAGCTTAATTTTCCAGGCCCACTGCACGACAGTGAGTAACCAAGGGCTGGCTACTTGGTTGTTAATATCAAGGCGGTAATGATCGGCAATCATCACGGCACACATATGGGCCGGGTTTTCTGAACTTGGCTCAGGGTTGATTGTTAACTGTAGAATACCCTCGTTGCGCGCGCGCAACATAGCTAAAGCGCGGTGCGAAGGCACTTTTTTAAGCGCTTCTTGATGCTCAAAATAATCGCGGTATTTAGCGCCAGCTTGTTCTTGGCCTTTGATTAAGCTTGCTTCGATTTGACCGTGCTGACTGATGTGACTACGAAATTTGGCGAGCAGCTTGGCATCTTCAGCAAAGCGTTCCATTAAAATAAATTTAGCGCCATCCAGAACTGCTTTTTCATCAGCAAAGCCGGCTTCTGCATTTAGGTAGCCAGCGGCTTGTTGCTCAGGATCTAAAGAAGCATCATTAAATAAAGCATTCGCTAACGGCTCAAGACCAGCTTCAATAGCAATTTGTCCCTTAGTGCGGCGCTTAGCTTTGTAAGGTAAATATAAATCTTCAAGTTCAGTCTTGCTGTCCGCATTATTAATATCGGCAGCTAAGCTGGTGGTGAGTTTATCTTGCGCTTTAATCGTCGAAAGAATGAAGGCTCTACGTTCTTCCAGCTCTCTTAAATACGATAAACGCTGCTCTAACAATCGTAATTGGGTATCGTCTAAACCACCCGTTACTTCTTTACGATAGCGGGCAATAAAAGGCACTGTTGAACCTTCATCGAGTAATTTTGTAGCAGCTATAACTTGTTGCTCTTGAGCATTCAGCTCAGTGGCTAAACGTGCAGAGATATTGCTCATGCAAAAACCTTATTAAACAATTTGAAGACCAGAACGATAGTTTTGGCGTAATTAATTGCTTGAATAATATCACAGCAGGGCTTAATAAAAAGGCCTTAAAGTATGCTATTTATATACTTTAAGGCCTTTTAAAGAGGTGGTTCAATTAAACATGTATCAGTGCTTAATGGGGGTGTTCAATATGTTGCATTACTTCACTAAAACTGTGCGCGATAGGTGTGATATGTAACGGAATTTGTAATGTTTTAGCAATTTCTCGAGCTGAAATTAAACCACAAATTTCATTATGTGCGGTAGTAACCAGTAAAAACATAATACCGTTTTGTTCCATTGTTTGTAGTGCATCACCAATACAAGCATAGCTTAAGCTTTGCATACTTACGCCAGTTAAGTGGCTAAGTGGTGTCATTACATGAAGTAAGTTAACTTCGTTGCGAGGTACATTTAAGCGCTGTGCTAAAATCATAATTTTTGAGCTTTGTAGATCCGCACTAGATGCTATACCAAGTAATTTTTCTTTGTCATCTACTACTAAAATAAAGTCTGTATGTTGGCTAGTGATCTGTTTTAATGCATCAACAATGCTGGTTTCAAAATGAGCACGTAGCGGGTCTTTTTGAGTAAAATTATTGACCATTTTCAAAGCCGGAGACGTTAAATCAATTAACGGCTGAGTGTCACGGTAAGTGTGAGATAAAACGCCTTTAGAAATGTCTTGAGTACGAAGTTCTTTAAAGTTAGCCATAGTAATCACCAATTATGTTATTAAATTTAATCAAGTTTTTAAGCGATAAATTAAATAAAATAAGCCGGTGGTCCACGCTGATACGCATAGCTAAAAGGTTGTACGAAAGTGGTACTCACATAAAGTGATAAAATGTTTTCAGGGAGTGGTTGAAGCACCCTGATAGAGATCCCGTCAACGTGTGTGTCTAAGTCAACGTCAAGATTAGCTTGGTCAGGAATGTCACAAGCAACATAGTTTGCGGTTGGGGATAAATGGTCGTGGTCGTCAAAACCTTGAGCAATTACAGTCAAACTCACACTCATTAAAAGTGTAAATAACACGGCATTACTTACTATGCGATGTATTACGTTTGACATAACTACTACCTTCTAATATTCAACTCAAGCGCGAAATGCTTTACTTGAGTACTTTTATTTATAGTCTACAAATTCACTTTAGACAATCAATAATTAACCTTATCTGAATAATGAGAAGCGAGGAACTATCGTTTTACTGAGGATTTATGAAGCCCCAGGGTAATTGATACTGTTAACGTACCACTCTTTTTTGCCCTGCGGAGTTGTAACATAAAACTCATCATCCACTTGTTTTTTCAATAATGCGCGCGCCATCGGCGAATCAATCGAGATATAATCTTTGCGGTCATAAATCTCATCAGGGCCAACAATGCGAAACTTCAGCACTTCACCTTGTTCATTTTCTATTTCGACCCATGCACCAAAAAACACTTTACCAGCTTGCTGCGGCGAGTAATCAATTATTTTTAGATCTGGCATGCGTTTGCGTAAATACCGCACGCGACGATCTATTTGTCTTAACAAACGTTTATTGTACTGGTAATCAGCATTTTCTGAACGGTCACCAAGGCTAGCAGCCCAGCTCACTATTTTTGTGACTTCAGGGCGTTTAACATTCCATAAGTGGTCGTGTTCTTGTTGCAGCTGTAAATACCCTTCGCGGGTGATTAAATTAGTTTTCACGTTTAAATTATTACCTTGAGAAACACCTAGGCAAGGTATAAAAATCTTGTTGGCTTGTCGAGCTGATTTTTGTTCTCGCCAGCATTTTTGTGGGCTTGAAATGTTCAGTAACAATCTAGTGACCTAATTAGTTTTTTATTATCATGTTTTTCATTTATATTAATCATAACAGTACAGAAAAATAAGAATGAAAGTAATGGGACATGAAACCACAAAAGTATTAGTCGTTGATGATGATATGCGTTTACGCAGCTTGTTAGAGCGCTACTTGGTAGAACAAGGATTTATTGTGCGTACAGCTGCTAATTCAGAACAAATGGATCGGCTGTTAGAACGTGAAAACTTTCACTTGATGGTACTTGATTTAATGCTACCCGGTGAAGATGGCTTATCTATCTGTCAGCGGTTACGCCAAAAAGAAAATGAAATTCCAATTGTCATGTTAACGGCTAAAGGTGATGAGGTTGATCGTATTATCGGTTTAGAGCTTGGTGCTGATGATTACATCCCGAAACCATTTAACCCGCGTGAATTATTAGCGCGTATTAAAGCTATTTTGCGTCGTCGTTCAAAAGAAGTGCCAGGTGCACCGTCAGCAGAAGAAAATCATATTTCGTTTGGTGAGTTTTCGCTTAATTTAGCCACCCGTGAAATGAGCCAAGGCGACAAAACCATGTCGTTGACCAGTGGTGAGTTTGCGGTATTGAAAGCGCTTGTTACACATCCACGAGAGCCGCTTAGTCGTGATAAGTTAATGAACTTAGCGCGTGGTCGAGATTACAGTGCATTAGAGCGTAGTATCGATGTACAAGTCTCACGTTTGCGTCGCATGATCGAAGTCGATGCCGCTAATCCACGTTATATTCAAACTGTATGGGGCTTAGGTTACGTATTTGTTCCAGATGGTGAAAAATAGCCATAATGAGTATGTTTCCCAAAAGTGCATTTGGACAAACGGTGTTTTTAGTTGCGGCACTATTGTTGATCAACCAAGTAGTGTCTTACATCACGGTTAGCCTTTACGTAGTTAAGCCTACTATTGAGCAAGTTAACCTTATTCTCGCAAAACAAATCAAAACTGTGTTTATAGACTGGGAAGATGGCGTTGAAATAAGTGATGAGGTGTCTGAAAAGTTTTTTGAAATAACCGGTATCGAAGTTATGACCCAGCGCCAAGCGATGAGCGAAGGTTTGGCGCAAACTCGTGAATATTCGATGTTGTCGCGTAGTATGTCTGAGCAACTGCATGGTTCAGCCCGAGTGCGTATTAGCCAAACAGATCCGCTTGTTTATTGGGTAGAAGCGCCGCAAGCACCGGGTTACTGGGTTAAAGTACCGCTAACTGGTTTTAAAGAAAATAATCTCGAATTTCTAACCTTTTATTTATCTAGTATCGGCTTTTTAAGTGTACTCGGTGGTTGGCTGTTCGCACGTCATTTGAATCGACCTTTAAAAGCGCTACAACAAGCGGCGGTAAAAGTAGGGGTTGGAGATTTTTCTACAAAATTAGAGGAACACGGCTCAACTGAAGTCATCGAAGTAACCCGCGCATTTAATCAAATGTCACGTGGTATAGCAGCGCTTGAGAACGATCGCCGTCTACTTATGGCTGGGGTGTCTCATGATTTACGTACGCCGCTGACGCGCATTCGCCTTGCTACCGAAATGATGTCGGATGAAGAAGATTATCTGCGTGAAGGGATCATCTACGATATTGAAGACATGAATGCCATTATTGATCAGTTTATTGAGTATTTGCGTCATCACAAACGTGAGGAGTTAGCGCTTGAAGATCTCAACGCGATAGTGTCAGAAGTGGTGCATTCAGAACAAAAACATCAACGCACTATCACTTTTAGCGAAAATCCTAGTATTAGTAATATTCCTTTAAGTATGGTGGCAATCAAGCGAGTTATTACCAACATGATTGAAAATGCGATCCGTTATTCGGATGGTGATATTGATGTTGAAACTGCGCTAAGTCGTGATAAAAAATACGCTATGGTGATTGTAAAAGATCATGGCCCAGGTATTCCTGAAAGTGAACTTGAAACGGTATTTGAACCTTTTAAACAAGGCGATGCTGCGCGAGGCAGTGAAGGTAGTGGGTTAGGGCTTGCGATCATTAAGCGCATAGTTGATATGCATGGTGGTAAAGTAAAACTGGTTAATCGCCCTGAAGGCGGTTTAAATGCTGAGGTTTATTTACCAGTCAAAGTGAGTTAGCCGTATATACTTTTATACTACTCGGCTGCTGTCTGCGCTGCCAAAAAGGACTGTTTGACCAGCGTTGCTCTTGAGCGTAAAAATAGCGTTTGTGATCTAAATAACGATGCCAAATCTGTTCTATTTGTTGCTGGTATAGTTTTTTAAATTGTAGCTGGCTATCGTGTTCTATTTTATTGACTATCTCGAGTTTTTTCATCAGATCGGCAAGTTGCATCGCACTTGCCATAGCATTAAAAATTCCTTGCGATGAGATTGGATCAAAGCTCAGTGCTGCATCACCTAAAGCGGCCCATTGTTGGCCTGCAAAACACTCTAAGCGAGTGGAGTTCGCGCTGACGATACCGTGCAGTGTTATTGGCTGTTGGCATACATCGAGAATCTTCGCTTGATTGGCATAACATTGCGCATGTTGAGTAAATAACTTTGTATCACGTTGTAAGCCTTTGGTCAGCAAATCCGGATCCGTTTGAAATGCTAAAACACGACGTTGGTTTGGTAATGGTGCACTGTACCACCAGCCGTTTTGCGTGGCACAAATGCTGCCTAGTTGATTTTCAATAGTATTAGCCACGGTTGCCCAGCAAGATATTAGACGGTCATGTTGTTTGCGAGCGGTGTATTTTTTTGCAAAATGAGCCTCTCGGCCAGTGGCATCAATTACGAATTGACTCGCAATGTTGATTGTTTGCTCTTGTTGTAACTGTGTTAGTGTTATTTGCCAGCGTTGCCCTTGGTATTCGCTGTGTGCTAATTTGGCAGGCCAAATACAGCGGACACCCCGTTGCAGCGCTTTTTCGCGTAAAAAGCTCTCAAATACTTGACGATCCAAGCGCCAACCTAAACCATCCGGGTTACTGAGATTATCAGTAACATAGGGTGTTGATTGGCCCCAACTTATTTGCAATCCTGCATTGTGTAAATGCTGTGGGGTAAGTACGTTGGCCACCAGTTGGTTTTCAAATTCAGTTAACAAATCTAACTGTTGTAAAATACGCCGTGCGGCAGGTGCTAAGCATTCACCAATTCGCTCTTCGGGCATCTCAGACTTATCAATCAAAGTAACTTGATATGAATCACATAAAGCAAGTGCGGCGATACAGCCTGCCACACCTGCACCAATGATCACAACATCCGTTTGTAATTCGGTCTCTTGCAGCATTGCTTTAGCGTCCTTTGTTGCGATGAAAGCGGCTCGCTTTTTCAGTAACACCTAAGTTGGTTTGACTACGATGTGAAGCATGCTCAGCCGAGAGAGTCGCTTTTGTATGCTTTATCGCTTTAATCGCTAAGTTAACTTGTGCCTCATCTTGTGGATTGTTGGGCAATATACCAACCTGCATTGCGCTAGGAAATTGTGCATCGCCTATTACGCCGATATGCGGTTGTACAATCGCAAGTTCAGCAAAGTTGTCTATCATACTATTGATTTGGTTTGTATATGTGGCAGGATTACCGTGCAGAGGTAAATCATCAAGCCAATCAGTACGATAAGCAAAAGCCTGTTGACGAGTACTGTCAGGTAATGAGGTATCAAGCACTTGTTGATAGCGGAACTGATTCATTATTTGATTTGGCACTCGAGCAGGCCAAAATGTCGGTAAAAATGGATCGTACTCAGAGCTGTAGCCATCTCTACAGCTCGCGGTATCAGTTTGCCAAGGAATAGCCATCCAGCGTGTTATCCCTCCTGCTACTTGACCACCAAATAAAGGTCCTTGCGCGAGGGTATAAACGTCGCTATTCATCACAGGACCATAATAGTAACGGTCACTTTGTAAGTCCGCTTGGGCGTGTTTGAGTCGAAATGCCGACATATACATGCCTGCAGTTCGCATTGGCCAAGTCATTTCACAGCCCGGGTGAAATGCATCAGCAAGGCAAAACTCCATCGCGCCGCGAGTAAGTAGTTCTGGCTGCTCAGCAATTGGATAATCATCTAACGCGGTTACATTTGCATGTGCCGGACAAGCTGATTGAGGGGTGTAATCATTAATAAAATCACCTTTCACCCATTGCTCTAAAAAGCTCAACTGCAAATTTGATAGCGTTGCATGCTGGCGCACTGAGCCCGTGGGAGGAATGCTAATCGCATCGCCATACAGCCAAGGCCATAGTTGTGGAGCTTGCGCACCGGGAACATCAAAACGACGAAAGTTATTAGACAGTGTACGGCGTAATTCCTGATAGGCAGGAGATGGATCGCTAAGCTTTTCTAGCCATTCATTCGTGGTGTAATTAAACTGACCCCCCCAGCCAAATGCGCCAGCAAATCCGTCATTAACCCATTGTAAATCCGTCATTCGGGCAAATATGGGTTGAATGTCGTTAGTAAAAGAAGGTCGCTGTGGTCTTGCCAGCATACCAGCATCTACAGCAACGTCGCGCATTAAATCCCACATGGTGCGTACTGATTTTTGCATCGGTGCATAATCCGGTGGCGCGCAAATAACCCAAGCGGGTTCTACTCTTAGCGATATCCCCTGATATACAACCTCTGCTGTAATTGGGCCATCTGAGGTGTCATCATACCAGCCTTCATTATTTGCAAAGGTAATGGCTATATCGCCGTTTACGTTGCGTGACACGCCATGACCACCGAGCATTAGTAAGCGGCCATGTTGATCACTGCGCATTTCGCCTAAGTACACATCCTGATCCATAAATTGGCCAATAAACTCATGCTTAGATTTTACGTTTTTGCGGCTAATACTGTGTTTGCCCCCTTTGATTAACAGCTTGCTACGATCGGTTACATTGTTATTGCGCAGTAACGACGGCGGCGCATCTGCGGCTTCTGGAATATCTAAAGCAATTTGAAATTCGTACCAGCAGGCTTTTTGATTTGCTAATTCAGCATGCCAAGTAATGTCTGCATTATCGAGGGTTAGTTCTTTTATCGCTTTACCAGCGGCATTAAAACCGTAAATTCTAAACTCAGCTGCTTGGCGCTTTAATGCACCTGTTTTATCACGGTAACTGTATTCATCAGTATGAGCTATGGGCTGCGGTTGTTGCGGGCCAATAAAGTAGCCTTTTTTACTATTACCCACGCGCATTACACCAATAGGCGGATAAATACCGGCATAAACAATACACTCAGAGTCAGTATCTTGATCTTGCTGTGGCTTAAATTCACTTAACTGTTTAGGCTCTTGTAGCTGCTGACCGTTGGCTGTATGTCGGGCATGAGCACTGGCCGCATAGGCTGACTTTCGAGCCAATGCAATGCTACCTAGAGGCTCATGGGCGGCTAAAGTACGCCAAATATTAAACGCTAAGTTATTACCAAGCTCAGCTTGACCAATCGCGGTAATATTTTGTTGTGCTAAATGCAGCCGTGCAATACATACGTATGGGCTTTCTTCACAGCTCCACACGGCTTGTGCATCATCAAGTGGCATTGTTTTTGGGTTTGTTCTTAATTGTACTTCAAAGCGAAATGTTGCACTGCCTTGACGTAAACGTCGCTGCAAATCTAAAGCGAGGTAATTATTATCGACACTTGGTGCGCCAAGTTCACTGCCTTCAGGCACTAAGCGATATTTTACAATCTGTTGTTCGCCTAATTTGAACGGTAATATTGCCCAATAATTAGCGCTTAAACAGCTTGCTTCAACTTTTTGCATAGCCTGTAAAATATTGGCTGTTTGTATGTGTTTTGGATTATTTATATAGGCATCATAGTTTTTATCGATCACGCCTGCAGTGGTGAATTGGCACATCTGTTGCGCATTTTTGGTGAAAAATCGATTCATGTTTTGAAAAATAAAATCTGCGGTATCACCTTCGCCAATCAGCTTTGGCCCATCTACTCCAAAGAGCTTCACTGCCAATCCTAATGTGCTGTGTAAATCTGGTGATGATGGTAACGTATCACTTGAAAAGCGCACTGCACATTCGTATTCTTTGCCTGCAAAAATGCCAATTTTAAATTGTGGGTCTATATCTGGATTGATAATAAAGTGGCCGTAAGCGATGCCATGTTGCTTTCTAAATACAGCTCGTTGTGCTGGCTGTTGACCTTTGTCTATACGCGGCACTTGACCAAGGCCAACAAACATTTCAGTTAACCGCTGGCAGGCTAGTTCAACATCTTTGTCATTTGACCAACATGGCACATTGTTAGCAGTTGCTAGCGTTTTAATACTGCGATTTTTGGGTTTCTTAGCCATTATTATATTCCTTATAGTATTGAAGCGGCTCTAGAGGTATTAGCTCTAAAAGTCCTTTTAAGCAAGTTCACTATTATTGAGCTGACTGCACATTTAGTTGTTTATTAGTGCTGCGTAATTTTTCAAAATTATTAAATATATGGCTCACAGCCATGCTTGGTATTCCTACTGTTACTAACTAACTTTTTAATCTGTAAAAGTAGAGCAATAATGGGAATAAAACTATTACACGGTATTTCACGTGCTATTTATAGGATGTGTTAGGTATTTTCAGGGTGGATACAACAGAGCCATTAATATAAGCATAGTTGCTTTTGGTTGCAGTAATGATGATGCCAACAGCTTAATTGAAGTCATGAACTGTAGCATTGAATAATTATTTAGGGGCTAACTCAAGGCGTTAGCAGTATTAATTGGAAGCTCTTTATTTGCCGGTTGTTTATTAAAAAGAAGACGCGAGAGAAACTCGCGCCTCCTATTTTCACTATCGACTTCGCGCTATTATAAAGCTTTAAATCTAATTGCTGTGCCGCCGCTGGTGGCAAGTTTAAGCGTTAACTTATCAGCAGCTGTGACTATGCGCTTTTCGATTTTTAAATCGTATGGGTTGTTTTTCCATTCAGCATTATTACCATCACGATAAATTTGTGCCTCAAACTTTTTACCTTGCTCTAAGAAGTCGAGTTTTATCTCTATGCTGCGAGCTTGCTCATCGGTTACTGCTCCTAAAAACCAGTCGTTACCAGAGTAGTTATCACGCTTACGCTCTTTGCGAGCAAATACCACGTAATCGCCAACCTCACCCGCTAGTGCGATACTTTGTTGCCAATCTGTTGGTACGTCTTGAATAAATTTAAATGCGTCCGGTTTGGCTAAATAGTTACGCGGAAGATCAGCGGCCATTTGGATTGGACTATACATTACGACATATAACGCGAGTTGTTTCGCAAGTGTGGTTTGTGGACGATTTGTATCACCACCTAATCCATTAAAACTCATATCAAAAATGCCCGGTGTAAAGTCCATTGGCCCAGCTAACATACGTGTAAAGGCGAGCATTGGAATATGCTCTGGTGGATTTGGCGGTGTGCCCCATGCATTAAACTCTTGGCCGCGAGCACCTTCGCGGGCTATCCAGTTCGGATAAGTACGGCGCAGACCTGTGTCTTTTATCGGTTCATGGGTGTTAATACTGATTTTATGTTTTGCAGCCAGTTGCACGCTGTGTAGGTATTCATTAACCATAAATTGGCCATCGTGCCACTCATGGCGAGCAATGCCGTTTTCATCAATGCGTTTGATGTTGCCGCCATCTGCTACGTAACCTGTTTTTACTTGGCTAACGTTAGATTTTTCGTACAGTGCGTAGGCGTCTTCCATCTGGTTGCGGTAGTTGGTTACGTTGCCAGACGTTTCGTGGTGGCCAATCAGCTGTACGCCTTTTTCTTTGCCATAGCGAGTTAGCTCTGCAATATCAAAGTCAGCGTAAGGTTTGGTAAAACTAAAAACATCACCATTGAAGAACCAGTCGCCATCCCAGCCAATATTCCAGCCCTCGACAAGTACCCCATCAAAACCGTATTTAGCTGCAAAATCCATGTAACGCTTGGTTTCTTTGGTGGTCGCACCGTGCTTTTCACCGCTGCCCCAAGTGTTCTCATTGATATGCATGCCCCACCAAATACCGACATATTTACCTGGTTTAACCCACGATACATCACCGAGTTTATTTGGTTCGTTGAGGTTTAAAATAATATCTGAGTTGATCAAATCAACGGCTTTGTCACCAATTTGAATGGTGCGCCACGGAGTATTAAATGCGCCGTGTTTTTTAACCGCAACACCATCAGACCAAGGCGTTAAGTCGGCTTGTAAAGTCCCTGGGCGACGTTGATTGAGCACCATCCCTGCATAATCAACTAATGCAGCTTCGTGAATGCTCAAATGGACGCCATCAGCGTTTTTAAAGGTAAATGGAGTATGTGCAAGAGCAGCTTGTTGCAGTGGAGTGGTGTTATAAACATATTCATAACGGTTCCAACCACGAGCTGGGATCCACCATGCGGTGGCTTTATCCGCACCACTAATTGCAAATTCGGTTAGCTCCTTAGTGATTTCAATGTTTTCAAATCCAGCTTGTTTAGGTACTTCGTAACGAAAACCGACGCCATCATTAAAAGCTCGAAAACGAACCGTGTAAGTGCCGCCTTGTGGCGCTGGCTTTTTAAACGTAACCGTGAGCTCATTATGTTTATCTATAATAGTTTGGCGTTCACCCCAAGGTTGCTGCCATTGGCTGTTATGTTGGGAGTTGTTGACGTCGGTTATTGTAAAACCTTCAGCAAAGGCGGCTTGTTGTTTAAATTCGAAGCCAAGAGCTGAATTTTCAATAACATCTTTGCCGTTAAAGCTGATTTTATAACTTGGTGTAGCTTGCTGATCCGAAATGGTTATTGTTATATTTCCGTTTGGGGATTGAATCGTCGCGTCTTTAGCAAAACAAGCACTTGAAAGTCCAAGCAGAAGTAGCAAAGGTAATCGCATAGCTGTTCCTTGAGGTGTAACCTAATTGAAGCATTTAGCATAAAGCGCAAGGGCCTAGATTACGAGATGACTGCATACGTATTCAGCTCATTAGTTAGCTTAGGTTAAATATTGAAAAATAATTAACGAGATATTTTTAACAGAATATAATTAACAAAAGATTAATCTAATTGGTTTATAATGAATGAAGTTAAATAAGAAGATATTAAAATGTTAAAGCAGACCTTCATTCTTTCATTGTGTTTAATGGTTTTTAATAGTTACGCTGGTACTATCACCATTAATGATCAACAGCAAAAACCGCTCGCTAATGCCGTCGTCTGGTTAACGCCTGCGGATAAAAGTGTTGAATTCCCCGCGCCAACTACACCCTTTATAATGACTCAAAAAGACCGGCAGTTTATTCCCCATGTGTTGGTGGTACCGCAAAATGCTCAAGTTGAGTTTCCAAATGCAGATTCAATCATGCACCACGTGTATTCTTTTTCCAAAGCTAAATCGTTTGAGCTAAAGCTATACCGAGAGCAACCACAGGATCCGATCAGTTTTGAGCAAACGGGCGTAGTTGAATTAGGCTGTAATATTCATGATTGGATGTTGGGGTATATTGTGGTGGTTGATAGTCCGTATTACGCAATGACCAATGACAAAGGACAAATTGAGCTGACGCTTGAGGCCGGAGATTTTACACTCAATATTTGGCACTCCGAATTTAGTGACATCAGCAAAACTGAAAGCAAAGCCATTTCACTCACTAGTGCGCCGGTTGTTTATCAAATAAAACAGGCGATTATTTCTCGTGTTGCGGTGGGCGTTGATGAATTTGACGATTATGAATAAAGCTTGCTTTTACCTAGGTGTAGTGGGGCTAACATTAACGTGCAATGCTTTTGCACAAGTAAAGGGCTTAGTGCAACTAAGTGCAGTTCAGGGTGATCAATACGTAAGTTGGCAACAAGGTGACATAGGACTATACCGGTACGATAGTGACAATGATGGCATTGTGCTTTCTCAGGGAGTCGTTGATTTTAGAACTGATTTAACCACCGCTTGGTCAGTACATGGGGTTATTAATGCTTATCAAGATCCGCAGCCGACTTTAGGTTTTAGCCAAGCATATTTGCAATATAAGCCGCTAACAGCGAGTAACTATAAATGGCATCTGCGGGTAGGTGGTTTTTACCCGTTATTATCATTAGAAAATCCAGATATGGGCTGGCTTTCACCATATAATTACACTAACTCAGCAATAAACTCATGGATAGGTGAAGAGGTACGTACCGTTGGGGTTGAGGCCACTATCAAGCGGCCAGGGCGCAGCTTTAACAGTACCCATAGCTTTGCATTGGTTGGCGCTACATTTAAAGGTAATGATCCTGCAGGAACATTATTAGCTTGGCGTGGCTTTGCAATGCATGACCGCCAAACGACCTTTAATGAAAGTATTGCGTTTGCGCCAATCGCTTCATTTAATACCACCGAACTTCAGTATCAGGCAAATCAGGTCTTGCCCTTTGAGGAGGTTGATGGGCGCTTTGGTTATTATGCAGGAATTCACTGGGATTATTTAAAAAAATCACAATTTCGTTTTTATTATTACGATAATAATGGCGATCCTGCAGCACTAAATAGAAGTACTGGGCAATATGCATGGGATACTCGTTTTAGCAGCGTCGCGTGGCTATATAAATTTACTGCGAATACGCGCTTAATTGCGCAAATGATGTCGGGCACTACCGCTATGGGTGCTAAACGCGGTGTAAATAATAGCTTCTATAGTCACTTTGTATTAGTAAGTCATAAAATGGCCAAGCATCGCATTTCAATGCGTTATGATTATTTTGAGGTAACCGATCATGACGACTGGCAATTTGATCCTAATGCCAGTGAAGGTGAAGGTATAACCGCGACCTGGCGTTATCAATTAACGCCGCAGTGGCAACTAGGGATTGAAGGTTCTGCATTACACAGCCAAGCAGATAATCGCATGGCGATGAATAATCCCAAAAACCTATCACAGCAACAAATTAGCTTAAATGTTCAGTGGCGCTTTTAATGGTAATTCAGATAGTTTGAACTATATTAAGGTGTGGCTGATGTTGTATTTTATGCAAAGGTGAAAAATGAACTTACAGAGTATTCGAATCAAGAGCTCGCTGCCAATTGTGTTACTTGGGATTGCGATAATAGTACTGATAGCAGGCTACACGCACTTAATTAACTTACAAAAAGATGCGTTAGAAGCACAATCTGAGCGATTTTTAAATGCTATTTCAGTAGTGGTTAATAGTGATCGTGATCTCTACCAAGCTAAGGTAGCTGAATTACACTTAGTAACCAATAAGATAGGTAATGCCGAAGAACTGCAAGATCATCAAGAAAACGCACAGCAAGTGACCGATCGTTTTAATCAATATTTACATTTCTTATCAGCCTACCCGCAAGTAACGACGCAGTTTACTGGCTTTGATAGTGCCTTTGAAAAATGGTTATCAGCATCAAACGCGTTTATCAACGACCCGCAAAACAAGCAAAAAAATCAGCAGGCCAATACAGAGTTTGCAGCGCTGCGCGATATTTTAGATAAAGCAGGTGAACAAGCTGAGTTGACGTCGAAACAAGAAAAACAAAAATTGCTTGAGAAGATAACTACAACGAAATTGTTTTTACTGACTATGGTGGTGGTGCTGTTAGCCATTTCAGCTTGGTTCAGTTATGTGATCCCACGTCAGTTAACGAAGCAAATGCATTACGTGACTGCGAGAATTAATGATATTGCCTCTGGTGATGGTAATTTAACAGGACGTATAGCGATAGAAAGCCAAGATGAATTTGCCGAGCTGGCAACGGCATTTAATCGTTTTTTAGATAATTTGCAGCAACTGATCCGTGATATTTTAGGCCAAGCTAATGAGCTTAACCATTTAGGTACTGATTTAAGTCAGTTCGCAAATCAAAATAATCAGATCACTCAAAAACTCAGCCAAGCATCAGAATCAATTGTCAGTGCGGTTCATCAAATGAGTGTTGCTAGTCGCGAAGTGGCTAATGTGGCGCAGCAGTCTTCAAAAGAAGCTGATAACTCACAGCAACTGGCTAAGCAAGGTTTAACGGCTGTGGCTAATTCGAGTGATAAAATAGTCGCGCTATCTGAAAATATGGAACATGCCAGTAACAAATCAACCGAACTGCAACAAAGCTCTGATAATATAGCTAAAGTGCTGGAAGTGATCCGCGCGATTGCAGAGCAAACTAATCTACTTGCGCTAAATGCTGCTATCGAAGCGGCGCGTGCTGGCGAACAAGGGCGGGGGTTTGCGGTGGTCGCCGATGAAGTACGCACCTTGGCAACGCGCACTCAAGAAAGTACCAACGATATTCAAAAAATGGTTGAGCAGTTTGCCAATAGTGTCGAGCAGTCTTTAACGGCAATTAATGGTGGCAAACGCTTTGCAGATGAAGCCGTAGCCTCGTTTACGCAAACCAATGATGTACTTAATGCGATGCAAGAGTCATCAGTAAAAGTGAATGATATGGCTATGCAAACAGCCCAAGCTACCGATGAGCAAACAGCAGTAGCTGAAGAAATCAGTCATAATTTATCATCATTGAACGATCAAACCATGCAAGGTGGCGAGCTGGCACGTTCAACTGAAGAAGTTGCGGTAAGAATGAACCAATTAACAGATGAATTAAGCCGCCTAGTGCAGCGCTTTAAAGTTTAATTGTTTGCTGTAGGCAATAAAAAAGGGTTCGAGAGAACCCTTTTTTGCGTTGTTAGTATCTAATACCAATCGACTTAAATATTTAACCATTCTAGCGCGCTAAATAAAGTGCTAACTGCGTTAGTAATTTTTCATGTAGAACAACTACATGTCAAAATCTCTGCCTTGTTACCACTGTATTTTTCTGTCGCTATAAATGGTCAGTAACTTAAAACGATTGGTATAACGTTTACTTTTTTTCGAAAGCGCGCTTCATAAAGTTCGGTGTTGCTAATGCGCCATGGTGAATACCATTATTGTAATACTCTGTAGTTTGCGCAAGCTCTGCTGCTGCGTCTTCTCTAAAACCGGCGAATGCTTCATCTTTACGAGCAAGTGTTACTGACCATAAGCCACTTGGGTAAATAGGTTGTGGGAATGGCAGTGTTTGTAAGTCGTTAAAGCCTACATCAGTCATCGCATCGCGCATTTCAACCAGTAATGGCATATGCATAAGCGGTGATTCACTTTGTTGTACCATAATGCCGCCAGGGCGTAGTGCATTTAAACAGCTCGTGTAAAAGGCATGGTTGAACAAACCTTCACCAGGACCGACTGGATCAGTGCCATCAACAATCACGATATCGATTGATTCTGCTGCAGCTTCACGCATATATTTAATACCGTCGTCAAACATTACTGTAGCGCGAGGATCTTGGTTTGCTTCACATAACTCAGGGAAGTATTTAAGTGACATTTGCGTCACCACTTCATCGATATCGATTTGTGTAACAGACTCAACGCCCGGGTGCTTGAGTACCTCACGTAAAGTGCCGCAGTCACCACCACCAATAATAACTACATTTTTTGGGTTTGGGTGTGCAAGTAGTGCAGGGTGGCTGATCATTTCATGGTAAAAAAAGTTTTCACGGCTAGTTACCATAGTACAACCGTCAATAATCATTAGATTACCGAAGTCTGTTGTCTCGTACATTTCGACTTTTTGAAAAGGCGATTGCTGTTCTTCTAGCTTTTTGTTGATGCGCATAGAAAACGCACTGCCGTCACGTTCACTGATTTCTGTAAACCATTTACTTTGATCTAAATTTGCCATGTCGCTAGTTACACTTTTGAGTTGAGTATGAAAAAGGGGCAATTCTGCCAGTGCTTGGCGTTTTGCTCAATGAAATTTTATCAGTATAGCGAATATATTTTATCTTAGCTTTGGCTTAAAGGTCATTTTTTGTTAGCGTAGAGGGTTATGACGTACTAAAATGCGTGATTCCGCGAAACTTGTTAACTATAGAAGAATTTGCCATGACTTGGGGTTTAGATACAGCACGCTCTACATATAACGTTGCTCATTGGAGCGATGGTTACTTTGATATTAATAGCCAAGGTGAGCTGGTTGCTTTCCCAGATGGCGATCAAACGAAAGCCGCTATTTCATTAACCGAGTTAACGGAACAATTTAAAAAGCAGGGTTTAACGTTACCAGTATTAGTACGCTTTACCGATATCTTGCAAAATCGTGTAGATACTATGACCAGCGCATTTAGTAGCGCGCGCAATGCCCGTGCCTACCAAGGTCAATATACTTGTGTATATCCGATCAAAGTAAATCAGCAGCGTTCAGTAGTAAGTAAGTTATTGGCGCACCCAAGTGGCTTAGTCGGTTTAGAAGCCGGTTCAAAACCTGAGTTAATGGCGATTTTAGGTGTGGCAAAACAACCGATCACTATTGTTTGTAATGGATACAAAGACAGTGAGTTTTTACGTTTAGCATGTATTGGCCAAGCGATGGGCCATAAAGTTAAAATCGTAGTTGAAAAGCTATCTGAGTTAACAACGTTATTAGCCGAGATTGAAGAGCTAGGCATCGAGCCTGCCATTGGTATTCGCATCCGTTTAAACTCAGTGGGTAAAGGGAAGTGGCAAAATACCGGTGGCGAAAAAGGTAAATTTGGCTTAACAGCTGGGCAAGTATTAACGGCCGTCGAAGTACTCAAAAAACACAATAAGTTGCATTTAATGCAAATGGTACATTTTCATATAGGCTCACAAATTGCCAATATTCGCGATATTCATCGTGCTTTACGTGAATGTTCACGCCACTTTGCAGAATTAAGCCAGCTAGGTGTGCCATTAAATACCGTTGATGTAGGTGGTGGTTTAGGCGTTGATTACGAAGGTTCTGGCTCGCGCAGTGCCTGTTCCATGAACTACACAGTCGAAGAATATGCTCGTAATGTGGTGAATGCGTTTGCTGAAGTGTGCGAACAGCATGACTTAGCGCATCCGGCTATTATTACTGAATCAGGCCGTGCGTTAACTGCTCACCACGCAGTGCTGATCACTGATGTGATTGATGTTGAGCAAGCACCAAATCACAGCAACCCTAGTGCACCTGAGCCAAATAGTGCGTTAGTGTTAGATGAAATGTGGCAATGTTTACAGCGTTTAAACCCGCGTATGGCATTAGAAATTTACCATGATGCAATGCACTTATTTAGTGAAGCGCACGACCAATACGTACATGGTTTAGTAAGTATGTTGGAGTGGGCGAAAATAGAGCAGCTGTATTTTACTATTTTGCATCGCGTGCGAGCGTCATTAAGCAATGCGCGTGCTCACCGTGAAGTACTGGATGATTTAAACGAAAAATTAGCCGACAAATTATTTGTGAATTTTTCATTGTTTCAGTCATTGCCTGATGTCTGGGGGATCCAGCAATTATTCCCGGTAATGCCGATTGAAAACCTTGATAAGCCGTTAACGCAACGCGCTATCATTCAAGATATTACCTGTGACTCAGATGGGCAAATTCGTGAATATGTTGAGGGAGCAGGGATCGAAACAAGCTTACCTATTCCACAATATGTACCTGGGCAACAATACCACATTGCGATGTTTATGGTGGGAGCTTACCAGGAGATTTTAGGTGATCTACATAACTTATTTGGTGATACTGATTCAGTCCATGTAGAGCTCACCGAACAAGGTTATCAACTAACCAATGCGATCAAGGGTGATAGCGTTAAGGATGTATTAAAGTTTGTTGATTATGATAGCGATATTTTCTCGGATAACTTTGCTACCACAGTACAGCAACTCGACATTAGTGACTCTATTAAGCAGCAGTATTTAGCTGAGCTAAATGCGGGCCTTGAAGGGTATACATATTTTGAAGATTAATTGCGATACTCTTGTATTGCATTCTAAATTGCCGAACAGTTTTAATGAAAGGAATTAAGTAGTAATGTCTTGGATCCGTTGTGTTTTTAGTATTTTCTTTTACACCATAAATACACTAATTTGGTTTGTTCCCATTTTTATTTGTGGCCTAATTAAACTTATCCCTATCAAACCCTTACAAAAGTTAATGAGTTGGACAGCTAAGCAATGCGCCTCTATTTGGGTTACGTTTAATACGTTAAATCAAAAGTTATTAACACCAACCAAGCTAAGTGTTACCGGCCTTGAAGAGCTCAAACTAAAAGACTGGTACTTAGTGATTGCCAATCATCAGAGCTGGGTGGACATTTTAGTTTTACAGCGTGTGTTTAATCGTAAAATTCCATTTTTAAACTTCTTTTTGAAAAAAGAATTGATATACGTTCCTGTTTTGGGGCTATGTTGGTGGGCGCTCGACTTCCCTTTTATGACTCGTACCAGCAAAAGCCAATTAAAAAAGAATCCTAAATTACGTGGTAAAGATTTAGAAACAACCCGTAAAGCCTGTGAAAAGTTCAAAGAAATGCCGGTGAGTGTGGTTAACTTCGTTGAAGGTACTCGCTTTACAGCGCAAAAACATTCGCGCCAAAATAGCCCGTTTCCTCATTTACTCAAACCTAAAGCGGGTGGGGTGGCGTTTGTGATGCAAGCTATGGGTGAGCAAATCTCTAAAGTGGTAAATGTCACTATTCAGTATCCTGAGGGCATTCCTACGTTTATGGATTTTGCCAGTGGACGAGTAAAACAAATTAATATTTATGTAGAAGTGATGCCGGTAAGCCAAGAGTTGATAGGTGATTACACGGGAGATTCAGAATTTAGAGTACGTTTTCAATCAGAATTAAATCGCTTATGGCAAGAGAAAGAACAACAGCTTAGCGAGTTTGAGCAAAAACTTAAGTCATAGTCGCAAATGCTAATAGGTAACGGCCCAAATCAGTACTGTTAAGCTTGTATTGGTTTTGGGTTTGTTACAGTGTTAAGCAACAATCAATATAGCTAAAATGACTGTTATTGAGCCTCCCGCAGCAAGGAATTAGAATTATCATGACGACTCCAACTCATTTACAGCAATTTGTGCAGCCTTGGTTTCAGGGTATGCCTGACACAGTATTATTCAGTTCTCTTACAGCCACTGCAATTGGAGTGTTCTCGCTGTTAGTGGTGTATTTATTTACCCGCCGTTTAATGCTACCAGGTATTCAAAAGGTGGTGACTAAACTTTCTCCTGAGCGAATTGGGCTATTGGCGCCTATGCTGACAAAACTTAATCGTCGTTTTGCCGGGATGTTGTGCTGTGTATTATTCTTAGCAACATTTGATAGTGTTTATCCAGTTACTGAATTTGCTGCTGAAGTGCTGAAGACGATTGGCCAAACTTTATTAATTATTCATGTTGGCTTTATCATCAGCAGCATAGTAAGTATTGCAGGTGGCATTTATAACCAACTAGAGTTTGCTCGCGAAGTGCCGATTCAAGGGCTGATCCAAGTAGTAAAACTTATTACCTTTATGATTTGTGTGATTTTGATTGTCAGTATCGTACTGGAAAAATCGCCAACCTATATTCTTTCAGGCTTCGGGGCAATTGCTGCGGTGACCTTGTTAGTATTCAAAGACACTATATTAGGTTTTGTAGCCAGCATTCAAATTGCAGCAAATCGTTTAGTAACCTATGGTGATTGGATCCAAGTAGATAACTATGGTGCTGACGGCGAAGTAATTGACCTTGGGTTAAATACCGTAAAAGTACGAAACTGGGATAACACTATCACCACTATCCCCACTTATATGCTGGTGGCCGGCTCATTTAAAAACTGGCGTGGTATGCAAGAATCTGGAGGTCGTCGGATCAAGCGCTCACTCAATATAGATATGAATAGCATTCGTTTAGCTGATGACGAGCTGACTAAAACGATTTCTCAAACTATCGCGTTAAAAGAATATATTAAGATGAATACCTTACCTGATCCGGTATCAAATTTAGGGTTATTTCGTCGTTATGCTGAAGGATATTTAAAGCAGCACAGTAAAATAAACACGTCACTGACATTAATGGTGCGGGAGTTACAACCGTTAAATCATGGCTTACCGATAGAGTTTTATTGTTTTAGTGAAGATAAGCGCTGGATATCGTACGAGCATCTGCAAGCAGAGATCATGGATCATCTACTTGCGGTATTACCTATTTTTGACCTACGCGCTTATCAAAGTGTCTCGGGGCAATTTAGTCCTGCAGCAATCACCCCAACCGCTATTAAACCTACCATTAAAGTGGCAAATAATACTGAAGTAGGCCAAGGCTAACAAATACGATTAATAGCCACCAAATAGGTGGCTTTGCTAACCTTAGCCATGCAAAAGCTGCAACAACAATCACAATATGCCAAATGTTGTGAACTGCGGATGTCCAAATTGGTGAATACAATGCAGCCGCTAAAAAACCCACCACAGCGGCATTAAGCGCGGCAATACAGCTGGCAAAGCGGGGGCGTTCAGATAATTGCAGCCAGCTTTTTTGAAATGCTAACATTAATAAAAAACCAGGAGTAAAAATCAGTAAGGTTGCAATCACCGCACCAACAAGCGGCTGCTCGCTATTAAGCTCTGCGCCTAAATAACTAGCAATGGTGAACATTGGCCCAGGCACCGCTTGTGCGCTGGCGTAAGCTGATAAAAATTGCTCAGTGTTTAAACTTGGTAAGCCAGCTTGAAGTATCGGCAATACCACATGACCGCCGCCAAAAACCATAGCCCCAGCTTGATAAAAGGGTGCAAAATCTGCAAATTGAGAACCTAGTGGGACAAAGCTCACTAGCAATAATAGTGCAAATAGAATGAGTGCAGGCCAGTTAACTGTGCGCTGCTTAGTTGCTGTTTGATTACTTTGAGCTAGATTAAGCAATGGCCATATTGCGCCAATAGCAGCGGCTGCTAATAGAACCAATATTTGACTGCTCAGGCTCGGTAATAAGATCAGCACTAAGGTACTTAACATAGCAAGCGCTTTGAGTACCCAGCTAGTACAAAAGCTTTTTGCCATACTCAGCGTAGCATCGGCCACAATTACTACGGCAAATAGTTTTAAACCGGCAACTATTGCAAAGTAAATAGCATCAAATTGGTGGGCGCTAATCGCTAATAAAGCCATGATCAAAAAGGAAGGTAAGGTAAAGCCAACAAAAGCAGCAATACCGCCTAATACGCCTGCTCGCTCCACACCAATAGCAAAACCCACTTGGCTAGACCCAGGTCCAGGCAGAGCCTGACTAAGACTGATTAGTTGTGCATAACGTTGAGCATTGAGCCATTGCAAGTTATCAACAAAATGACGTTTAAAATAACCTAAATGTGCAGCTGGCCCGCCAAAGCTCATGCAACCAAGTAAAAAAAACTGCTTAAAAATAGCTAGTAACATGAATTCTCTCGTTTCTTATTGCCGTAACAGCTTAGTATGACAAAATTTCGTGACAATTTTATGGTTTTTAATCTTTGTGCCTGTCTACAATGTAAAAAAGGCTTTGTTAAAGTTAAGTAGTTATGCGATTTATTGTTTATATTTTTATAATTTTTGCCTTTATAAACTATGCCTATGCTGCAAATGAACCTAATGCGGCTGTGCAAAAAATATCGTTAATGCACCACCCGTATAGCCAAATTAATCAAAATGGTGAAGTATCAGGCGCGATTGTTGATATTTTTCGAGAGATGAAAAAGCAACTTCCTTTTAAGTTAGAGCTGGTTGGTTGCCCATTTTCACGCTGTGTAAGAATGTTAGAGCAAGGCGAAGTTAATGCGATGGGAGGTTTGATCCTCACACCTATGCGTCAGCAAGTAATGCAATTTGTAACCCCACCTTATATGGTTTTAACCTCGTCATTTGTATTTTATGCACGCGAAGATAGCCAATTACAAATCAACAACTATGACGATTTATATGGTAAAAAAATTGCGATTATGCGAGGTGCCGTACATTTTAAACGTTTTGATGAAGACGATGAACTGACTAAAATAGCTGTTTTAACAGAAAGCACAGCTATTAACCTATTATTGAAAGGGCGTGCAGATTTAGTTATTGCCGTTGAAGATACCGCGGATCATGCTATGAGTGTGCTGAATCAGCCAGCCAATAAACTGGTTAAAATGCAGTATCGTTTTAATGATACAATCTATGGTTATCTCGCTTTAAGTAAACAGTTTTCAGTAACCCCATTAGCGTAGCGGGTTGATGCGCTAATGAAAACAATGGCTGCCACTGGTCAGCTAAATACATTAATTGCTCCCTATGAACTTCCTCCTCTTAACGAGCAAGCGCTGAGCTTTTAACATCTTCTTCATATTTCGTTCATTACAATGTTTGCATACTAGCTGTTAATGAAAGAATTAATAACCAAGGAAATACCATGACTTTAACCAAACCATTACTAACAGCGACTATTGTTGGATTATTATTAACGGGTTGTGAGACCACCAACACAGGAATGGGAGCTGGTATTGGTGCAGCTACAGGCGCAGTACTTGGTAAGGCAACCGGAGATCATGATGATAAACGTATCTTCATTGGTGCCGCTATTGGCGCGCTAGCCGGCGCTGCGGTTGGTGACTATATGGATAAACAAGAAGCGGCTTTTCGTGATGAGTTAGCCGGCTCCGGTGTTGAAGTTGTGCGTGAAGGCGATAACTTACGTTTAGTGATGCCAGCTAATATAACTTTTGCCACCGATCAATCGTATATTTCATCTGGCTTTCATAACACCCTTGATGCTATTGCTAAAGTGATGAATAAGTACGAAAAAACTTATTTAAGTATTGAAGGCCATACCGATAGCACAGGTAAAGATAGCTACAACATGACGTTATCGCAACAGCGTGCGCAGAGTGTGAAAGGTTACTTAGTGAATCAGCAAATTCTAGCTGGGCGTATTAGTACACGTGGTTACGGCGAAACTCGCCCAATTGCCAGCAATGACAGTGCCAACGGCCGCGCGCAAAACCGCCGCGTGGAAGTTCAAATTGTACCAAATACTAAAGGTTAATGTTTTATCTCAATCATTTGCTACCTAAGCAAATGATTG
>NZ_JACJEQ010000034.1:0-43526 GCF_014164125.1 Pseudoalteromonas sp. SG44-8
TTTTTGTCAACACTTAATTTTAAACTTTCTTAAAAATCTAAACTTAAGTTTTACTAGACTAACTGATTAACTCTTGCCTCGCTAAGCGTTGCTGTCTGCCGTCTCAGTGGGGTCGCATTATAGGGAGATCCAAAAACAGATCAACCTTTTTTTGAAGAAAACTTAAAATAAAACACTGTTCGCTGAGTATTTAAGCTAAACGCTCAAAAACAACACTAAACCAGCCTGTTTTTAACTATATAAGTGTAAGTTAAATGAAGAAACCCAGATTCAATCTTTAATCGAAAAAACGATCCACTACTGAAATGATCAATATTTTGATCAAATGACCTAAGTTTATAATCTTTACCTATGTATATTGTTAATAACTTATGAGGGTCAAACACTGACAGTCGCAGTTATCACGCATTTAAATCATAGGTAAAAGTAGACTCTATAGATTTATACAGCTACATATTCAGTAGCAAGGTAACTTTCAAAGCTATAAATGTTATTACCGACCATGAAATTTAAATTAACAAGCTAGTTGAATAACAAATGGTTATTAAGGTAAGTAGATTCTAGTGACGCTTAGTGGGCTTACAAAGATGTTGGTTTGATAATGGTATAGTTGAGATGTTGCGCTATATACAGGGATACTGATAGCGATATTATTTTTTGCCAAATTTTAGATATTAAAAAGCCGAGCTTATGCTCGGCTTTTTGGTGTCTTTAAGACTTACTCAGCAGACTGCGCGTCTTCTTGAACTTCTTCGTTCGCAGATGTGCGACCTACTAGTTCAATATAAGCCATTGGTGCATTGTCACCAGCACGGAAGCCACACTTAATAATACGAGTGTAACCACCTGGACGGTCTGTATTGCGAGGACCGATTTCACTGAACAACTTACCAACTACTTCTTTATCACGCGTGCGAGCAAACGCTAAACGGCGATTTGCTACACTGTCAGTCTTAGCCAGTGTGATTAAAGGTTCAATTACACGACGTAACTCTTTCGCTTTTGGCAAAGTAGTTTTGATGATTTCATGTTTCACCAAAGAACCTGCCATATTGCTGAACATCGCTTTACGATGGCTGCTGTTACGGTTTAATTGACGACCACTCTTACGATGGCGCATGACCCTATCCTTCTAACTAAACTAATATAGTGATTTAGATTATTCAGCTAGGCTTGCAGGTGGCCAATTTTCTAGGCGCATACCTAGAGATAGACCACGTGAAGCTAGCACGTCTTTAATTTCAGTCAGAGACTTCTTGCCTAAGTTAGGCGTTTTAAGAAGCTCGACTTCTGTGCGCTGAACTAAATCACCGATATATTGAATTTGCTCGGCTTTCAAACAGTTTGCTGAACGCACTGTTAGTTCAAGATCATCAACTGGACGAAGTAGAATAGGATCGAATTCTGGCTTCTCTTCTTTCTCTTCTGGCTCAGTAACATCACGTAAGTCTACGAATGCTTCTAGCTGCTCAGCTAAGATAGTCGACGCACGGCGGATCGCTTCTTCTGGATCTATAGTGCCGTTTGTTTCCATATCAATGATTAACTTGTCTAAGTCTGTACGTTGTTCAACACGTGCTGATTCAACCGAGTACGCAATACGTTCAACTGGGCTAAATGATGCATCAAGCAACAATCTACCAATTGGACGCTCATCGTCATCAGAGGATAAACGGCTAGATGCCGGCACATACCCACGACCACGTTCAACACGAATTCGCATGCTGATCGCGCTATTATCTGCCGTTAAATGACAAATAATATGATCTGGGTTGGCAATGGTTACATCGCCGTCGTGCTGAATATCAGCCGCAGTCACAGGGCCTACACCAGACTTAGTCAGGGTAAGAAAAACTTCATCTTTACCTTCCAAAGTAACTGCTAGACCTTTAAGATTTAACAGAATTTCAATGATGTCTTCTTGTACGCCTTCTTTCGCGCTGTATTCGTGCAACACACCGTCGATTTCAACTTCGGTTACTGCACATCCTGGCATTGACGAAAGAAGTATACGGCGTAAGGCATTCCCAAGAGTATGACCGAAGCCACGCTCTAATGGCTCTAAAACTACTTTAGAACGAGTTGGGTTAATAGCGTCGATATCGACTAACCTTGGTTTTAGAAATTCTGTAACAGAACCCTGCATTTTATCCTCTCTTAACTCTTAACTTTACTTAGAGTAAAGTTCGACGATTAGTTGTTCATTGATGTCCGCAGACAGGTCTGAACGCTCTGGTAGGCGTTTGAAATTACCTTCCATTTTCTTACCGTCAACTTCAACCCAAGTCGGTTTTTCACGTTGCTCGGCTAGTTCTAGAGCAGCGATGATACGAGCTTGTGTCTTAGACTTTTCACGGATAACTACTACATCTTCTGGAGTAATTACGAATGAAGGAATGTTCACTACACGACCATTAACTAAAACCGCTTTGTGGCTTACTAACTGACGTGCTTCAGCACGTGTGCTTGCAAAACCCATGCGGTATACAACATTGTCTAAACGTTGCTCTAAAAGCTGTAACAAGTTTTCACCTGTGTTGCCCTTAAGGCGAGCAGCTTCTTTGTAGTAGTTACGGAATTGCTTTTCTAATACACCGTAGATACGACGTACTTTTTGCTTTTCACGTAATTGTAAACCGTAATCAGATAAGCGACCTTTACGAGCGCCGTGCTGACCAGGTGCAGTCTCAAGTTTACACTTAGAGTCGATAGCTCTTACGCCGCTCTTAAGGAACAGGTCAGTACCTTCACGACGACTCAGCTTGAGCTTAGGGCCCAAATATCTTGCCATGTTATTTCTCCTAACCTATTGTTAAACGCGACGTTTCTTCGGTGGACGACAACCATTGTGTGGTATTGGCGTCACGTCAGTAATGTTGGTGATACGGTAACCAGCAGCATTCAAAGCACGTACAGCAGATTCACGACCTGGACCTGGACCTTTGATGAAAACTTCTAGATTTTTTAAACCGTATTCTTGAGCAGCAGTACCTGCACGCTCTGCAGCAACCTGAGCAGCGAATGGTGTAGATTTACGTGAACCACGGAAACCTGAACCACCGGCAGTAGCCCATGATAGTGCATTACCTTGACGGTCGGTAATTGTAACAATAGTGTTGTTGAAAGAAGCATGAACATGAGCCATACCATCAGCAACTTGCTTTTTAACCTTTTTACGACGAATTGGTGTCTTAGCCATAATACTATCCCCTTATCGCTTAATAGGCTTACGAGGACCCTTACGGGTACGCGCGTTAGTCTTTGTTCTTTGACCACGTAGTGGTAAAGAGCGACGGTGACGTAGGCCACGGTAACAACCAAGGTCCATAAGGCGCTTGATATTCAAAGTAACTTCACGACGAAGATCACCTTCTACAGTGTACTTGCCAACTGCTTCACGCAATACGTCAAGTGTTTCGTCTGAAAGTTCACCGATTTTTGTGGTTTCGGCGATACCAGTCGCTACTAAGATAGCCTTAGAGCGAGTCTTACCTATGCCATAAATAGCTGTTAAACCAATAACTGCATGTTTATGATCAGGGACGTTAATGCCAGCGATACGGGCCACTAACACATCTCCTATATTTGAATTCGGTTATCATCTGTTTGAAGAGCCCGTAAGGATACTCAAACGAAGACCAAATCACAACTGAAAACACAGGCCGAGAAACCTCAGCCTGCACGACTTATAAATTAACCTTGCCTTTGCTTATGCTTAGGCTCACTGCAAATTACACGTACAACACCGGCACGTTTAATAACTTTACAGTTACGGCATATTTTCTTAACGGAAGCACGTACTTTCATTGCTCAACTCCGTAAACTGACCTTATCGACCGTAGCCTTTAAGGTTCGCTTTTTTCAGCACAGAATCATATTGATGAGACATCATATGAGTCTGTACTTGTGCCATAAAGTCCATGATCACAACAACGATAATCAAAATTGATGTACCGCCGAAGTAGAATGGCGTTTGCCATGCCATGGTCATGAATTCGGGCACCAGACAGATAAAGGTTATATACAAAGCACCTGCCAATGTCAGGCGTGTCATCACTTTATCAATGTATTTCGATGTCTGCTCGCCTGGACGAATACCTGGGATAAATGCGCCAGATTTTTTCAGGTTATCTGCTGTTTCACGTGGGTTAAAAACCAACGCTGTGTAGAAAAAGCAGAAGAAGATAATAGCCGCAGCTAAAACTATTGCATACAAAGGCTGACCTGGAGTCAACGTTGTAGCAATCGCTTGTAGCACATCAGCGACAGGACCTTCACCCTGGCCGAACCAGCTGGCAATAGTACCAGGGAACAGAATTATACTGCTAGCAAAGATTGGTGGAATAACACCCGCCATGTTTACTTTTAGTGGTAAATGCGTGCTTTGGGCAGCAAATACTTGACGACCTTGTTGGCGCTTTGCGTAGTTAACGACGATACGACGTTGTCCACGTTCAAAGAACACTACAAGATAAGTAACAGCGAATACGATTACCGCAATCAATAACAGTGCTAAAACATGTAAATCACCTTGGCGCGCCATTTCGGCTGTCGAACCAATAGCAGACGGCAGGTTAGCTACAATACCAACAAATATTAGAACTGAGATACCGTTACCGATACCACGTTCAGTTATTTGCTCGCCCAACCACATCAGGAACATAGTACCAGTTACTAAACTCACCACTGCGGTGAAGTAGAAACCGAGACCTGGGTTAACAACTAACCCGTCCATCATACCCGGTAAGCTTGTGGCAATACCGATCGATTGGATAGTAGCAAGCAAGAGCGTGCCGTAGCGTGTGTACTGGCTAATTTTCTTACGACCTTGTTCACCTTCTTTCTTAAGCTCTATAAACGGAGGATACATATGCGTTAATAGTTGCGTAATAATTGAAGCTGTGATGTAAGGCATTATACCCAGTGCTAACACCGAAGCGCGCTCAAGCGCACCACCGCTGAACATGTTGAACATTTCAACAATGGTGCCCTTTTGTTGCTCGAAGAAATCGGCAAGTACAGCGGCGTCAATCCCAGGGATTGGCACAAATGAACCTAGACGGTAAATAATGATAGCGCCCAATACGAATAGTAATCGACGTTTCAATTCCGAAAGCCCACTTTGTGCACTTTGTGTATCTTGACCTGGTTTAGCCATTAGTACTTCCTTAGTCTTCTACCTTGCCTCCGGCGGCTTCGATAGCTTCGCGAGCACCTTTAGAGGCTTTAAGGCCTTTAACGGTAACAGCGCGTGAAACTTCGCCAGATTTAACAACTTTAACGAACAGAACGTTCTTTTTAACTAGACCAGCTGCCTGTAGCGTACCTAGGTCTACCACATCGCCTTCAACTTTAGCGATCTCGTATAGGTTTATTTCTGCAGATACTAAAGATTTGCGAGAAGTGAAACCAAACTTAGGTAGACGACGTTGCATAGGCATTTGACCGCCTTCAAAACCAACGCGTACTTTACCGCCAGAACGTGACTTTTGACCTTTGTGACCACGGCCACCAGTCTTACCTAGACCAGAACCGATACCACGACCAACACGTTTACCAGCAGATTTAGAACCTGCAGCAGGAGAAAGTGTATTCAAATGCATTCGAATTACCCCTCAACCTTAACCATGTATGAAACTTGGTTGATCATACCACGTACACATGCTGTGTCTTCTAACTCAACAGTGTGATTGATACGACGTAAACCAAGACCGCGTAATGTAGCTTTATGTTTCGGTAAACGACCGATAGAGCTCTTTACTTGTGTTACTTTTACAGTTTTATTAGCCATGGTTTACCCCAGAATCTCGTCTACTCGAAGACCACGTTTTGCAGCGATCGACTGAGGAGAATTCATATTCTCAAGAGCTGAGATCGTTGCACGTACAACGTTGATCGGGTTAGTAGAACCGTAACATTTAGAAAGTACGTTCTGCACACCAGTAACTTCTAGTACTGCACGCATAGCACCACCTGCGATGATACCAGTACCTTCAGATGCTGGTTTCATAAACACAAGAGAGCCAGCATGACGTCCTTTAACAGGATGCTGTAATGTGTTGCCATTTAGGTCTACGTTGATCATGTTACGACGTGCTTTTTCCATTGCTTTTTGAATAGCAGCTGGAACTTCACGTGCTTTACCATAACCGAAACCTACTTTACCTGCGCCGTCACCAACTACAGTTAGTGCAGTGAAGCTAAAGATACGACCACCTTTAACTACTTTAGACACACGGTTCACCGCGATTAGCTTTTCAGCTAGATCAGGCTGTTGTTGCTTTGCTTCTACGTTAGCCATTGTCTACTCCTAGAATTGCAAACCGGCTTCACGCGCAGCATCTGCTAGCGCCTTCACACGGCCGTGATATTTAAAGCCACTGCGATCAAAAGCAATCTTTTCGATGCCTTTGTCAGCCGCACGTTCAGCAACCGCTTTACCAACTGCTTGCGCAGCTGCAACGTTGCCTGTGCCTTTAACTGTTTCGCTAATAGCTTTCTCAACAGTAGAAGCAGCAGCCAGTACATTACCCTCAGCGTTTACAACTTGAGCGTAAATGTGACGTGGCGTGCGGTGGATAACAAGACGCGTTGTGCCTTGTTCAATATAATTTCTACGAGTGCGTTTAGCACGACGTAGACGAGCTGTTTTTTTATCCATCGTCTTACCTTACTTCTTCTTAGCCTCTTTACGGCGTACATTCTCATCTGAATAACGAACACCTTTACCTTTATAAGGCTCAGGTTTACGGTATGCACGAATGTTAGCAGCTGTTTGACCAACTAACTGCTTATCTACGCCCTTAACTAGAACTTCTGTTTGGCTTGGAGTTTCAATCGTAATTCCTTCAGGAACTGCGAAATTAACTGGGTGTGAGAAACCAAGAGTTAAATCTAATGTTTTACCCTTAGCTGCAGCACGGTAACCAACGCCTACTAACTGAAGTTTCTTCTCGTAACCTTCATGCGTACCAACAATCATATTGTTGATTAGAGCGCGAGCAGTACCTGCTTGTGCCCATGCATTGGCTACGCCTTCACGAGGTAAAGTTGTAATAACGTTGTCGTTAAGTTGTACTTCAACTGCAGAGTTGATAGTACGCGTTAATTCGCCGTTTTTGCCTTTAACTGTGATGTCCTGGCCTTTTAATGTAACTTCTACACCGGCAGGAACATTAATTGGTGCCTTTGCTATGCGAGACATAGTTCCCCTCCGATTAAGCTACAAAACCAATGATTTCACCACCAACACCAGCACTACGTGCGGCGCGGTCTGTCATTAGGCCTTTAGAAGTTGATACGATAGCGATACCTAGACCACCCATTACCTTTGGTAATTCGTCACGTCTCTTATAGATACGTAAACCAGGGCGGCTAACACGCTGGATATTTTCAATAACAGCTTTGCCTTCGAAGTATTTCAACTCGATAGAAAGCTCAGGTTTAACATCACCGCTGATTGTGAAATCAACGATATAACCTTCATCTTTTAATACTTTAGCTAATGCTACTTTCAGCTTTGAATTAGGCATCGTTACAGATACTTTTTTCGCTGACTGACCGTTACGAATTCGTGTAAACAAATCCGCGATAGGATCTTGCAAGCTCATAGTCTTACTCCCGTGATTCTATTACCAGCTAGCCTTTTTAAGGCCAGGAATTTCACCGCGCATAGCTGCTTCGCGAACTTTAATACGGCTCATGCCGAATTTGCGAAGGTAACCATGTGGGCGGCCCGTAATGTTACAACGATTACGTTGACGTGCAGGGCTAGAATCACGTGGTAAAGCTTGTAGCTTAAGTACCGCGTCCCAACGATCATCGTCAGATGTTTTCACATCACTGATGATAGCTTTTAGTGCTGCGCGCTTTTCAGCGAACTGAGCAACTAATTTCGTGCGCTTTGCTTCGCGCGCTTTCATAGAATTCTTTGCCATAACCCTACCCTTATTTCTTGAATGGGAAGTTAAACGCTTCTAACAACGCACGGCCTTCCTCATCTGTTTTCGCAGATGTAGTGATTGTGATATCCATACCGCGTACGCGGTCTACTTTATCATAATCAATTTCTGGGAAGATGATTTGTTCACGTACGCCCATGCTGTAGTTACCACGTCCATCAAAAGACTTAGCACTTACACCACGGAAGTCACGGATACGTGGGATAGCGATTGAAACCAAACGCTCAAAAAAGTCCCACATACGCTCGCCGCGTAGGGTTACTTTACAACCAATTGGGTAGCCTTCACGTACTTTAAAGCCAGCAACAGATTTGCGTGCTTTAGTAATGAGTGGCTTCTGACCAGCGATTGCTTCTAGATCCGCAACAGCGTTGTCTAGAATTTTCTTGTCAGCTAGGGCTTCGCCCACGCCCATATTCAATGTGATCTTTTCGATCTGAGGGACTTGCATGACAGAGCTGAAACCAAACTTCTCTTGAAGTTCAGCAACTACTTTGTCTTTATATACTTCATGCAGTTTCGCCATCATTCTACTCCAACTATTAGATAGTTTTACCAGTAGATTTAAAGATACGTAATTTCTTACCATCTTCAATCTTGAAACCTACACGATCTGCTTTACTCGTTTCCGAGTTGAAGATCGCAACGTTTGATACGTCAATAGACGCTTCTTTCTCAACAATACCACCTGGCTGGTTCAATTGTGGAACCGGCTTTTGGTGCTTCTTGATTAAGTTAATGCCTTCGACAAATACTCGACCAGACTCGGTAACAACTGAAAGCACTTTGCCGCGCTTACCTTTGTCTTTACCTGCTAGAACGATTACTTCGTCATCACGACGGATTTTTGCTGCCATGATTGACTCCTTACAGTACTTCTGGGGCTAGTGAAACGATTTTCATGAACTTATCATTACGAAGTTCGCGAGTCACAGGGCCGAAAATACGTGTACCAATTGGCTGCAAGTTATCATTTAAGATAACAGCCGCATTGCTGTCAAAACGGATCAAAGAACCATCTGGACGACGAACGCCTTTCTTAGTACGCACAACTACCGCGTTTTTAACATCACCTTTCTTCACTTTACCGCGAGGAATCGCTTCTTTAACGGAAACTTTAATGATGTCACCAATCGCTGCATAACGACGGTGCGAACCGCCTAAGACTTTAATACACTGCACTTTGCGAGCGCCGCTGTTATCAGCAACTTCCAGCTGAGTTTGCATTTGGATCATGTTAATGACCTCCGGTGTAGTTATTACAACTGTCTTAAATTTGTTTAAAATCAAGACATTTAGGTTAAAAACCACTCAAAAAACAATCTAGTTGTCTCCCAAGGGCGGGCAATTGTATCAGCATTGCGGGGGTAGTGGTAGGTTATTTTTTAATTAATTTAGAATAACGAGGATGGTTGTTTTGTCGATGAAACATATTTTGCTATTTTAGCATTGATTATAAAACAATCAGGGCAATTTTATGCCCTGATTGTTTTATCACCGAATAAAATCGGCATTATTTGCCAAACAAACCTTTTAACTTATCTTTAATTTTATCTTTCGCTTTTTCTTTTACTTCATCTTCTGCCGCTTTGCTTACATCTAAGCTGATGCCAACATCATGAAATGGTCCTTTGATTCGCACTGGAATTTTAAAGCCGGTACTGTCATCTTGGGTACCCTGTCCTTCGAGTGAATCGACTATACCTGTCACTAAGCGGTAGTTAACTGTCGTTGCAGGTAGATTAACATCCCCTTCACCACTAATACGTACTAATGGACTTAACAAACTCAGATCTGTGTTTTTACCTACGCCATTGGTAAAGTTAAAGCTACCCGTTAGCGCAGAGAAGTCGGTTTGCTGGGAATTATCAAAGCCAGTATCTAGTCCTTGTGATATTGCACCAAAGTTACCCTTAATTAGCTCTTTGCCTTTGCGAACCATTTCAGCAATGTTGGCGCCTTTTACTGCACCATCGGCAAATTCAAATGCTAGTTTACCCTGTAGGGCACTCATAAAGTCTTTTTGGCTCTGACCTGATGTTGCTAAGTCCCAATTGAGTGAGCCTTTGCCCATTAGCTTATCGAAGCCAGCGGCATCTGTTAGCAATGGTTGTGCATCTATTTTATCTAACGAGAAGTTGGTGCTGATTTTGTAAGGAGCTTGTTTCGCATTAACCGTTACTGTGCCTTTACCATTACCTTCGTAGGCGGCAAACTTATCTAGGCTGATTTTTGCTACGCCTTTGTTAAGGTTTACAGTGAATTGATTAGCACCAAGTTTGATTTCATTTGCTTTTAAGCCACTTGAACGGATCACCACATTCGCATCTAAGGCATTTAAGCCACTTAAATCCATTTTTGTGTCATCCCATACAATTGGTTTGGTTGGCTCGTCACTTTTAGGTTCTGGTTTATCTGCTGGCGCTACCACCTCAGGTAAGTAAGGATTTAAGTCCAGCATACCTAAATCGATGTCAGCATTAACGGCTAAACGCTTACCTAAATTAAGCTCGCTTTTTCCTTTGATCTCTAATGCATCAAGAGTGGCGACTAATTCAGCTAGGTTGAACTTATCACCTTGCATACGCATTTTGCCGCTAACACTAAATGCATTAAAGGCGCTTTCTTTAGCGTTCAGCTCGACTCCCTGCCATTTAGCAATGTCTTTTACTGAATCACCACTGAGCGCTAATTGACCTTGAATATCTTTACCTTGACCGGCTATTAAGCCTTTAAACTCAACATCAACTAACTTTGAAGTGACATCAGTTGTCACATTAAATGTATCACCTTCTATTGCTTTAGCTGGGTTATCAACTGTTACATCAAGCTCAAAGCGCTCTTGCATATAAGTGATCCCACCTTTGACTTCGAGTGATTTATGCAGTGAAGGCAGTAAGATAGCTAATTCTAAATCGCTAATTTGCTGTTTAGCTCCCGTTTGACCATCTAAATAAGTAAACGACCCACCATATATAGCTACTTCACCTAATTGAATATCGAAATTTTCAGGTAGTTTGACTGCCTCACCTGCTTGAGTTTGCTGCTCAGGTTTCGTAGCTACTGCATCAAATAACTGCCAGTTAGCTTTACCATTTTTATCTGTTTCAAGCAGAATATTTGGTTCATTAATCACAAACTTTTCTAGTTTAAGTTCACCACCAAATAGCGAAAACCAAGGAATATGAACTGCAAGTTGCTGCATGCTTGCCATATCTGCACGTGAGCCAGTTTTCATATTGGCAAAATGCACATCTTCAAGTTCAAGCTTCAAAGAAGGAAAAACGGATAATATTTTATCGCCTTTAATAGTTAAAGTACGCCCTGTGGTTTGCTCAACCTGCTCAGAGACTTTATTAAAAATGGCATCGGTTGGAATTAAAAACGGTGCAGCAATAATTAAAGCAACAAGCAATAATAATATGACACCAATAACTTTAAATAAGGTCTTCATGATGGTCCTTTCAAATGTGCAAATAATGTTCTTATCATAGCGGGAGTTAGTATTAAAATCATTGTGCAACGAATAAAAATGCTATTCCCTGCATTCTACATTGAATATATGAATTGTGACTGAAATATTTTGATACCTTTAGGTTACAAAAAACAACTTGACCAAATGATACCCCAAGGTTACATTGATACCTGTAGGTTACAAAAATATAAATTAACACTTTCACAGGATGGACTTTATGAAACAACAAGATATTAAAACCGAAGAAAAATTTATGAACCAAAACGCATGGTTTTCGATCTTCATGGGTATAACCTTACTAATTATTAGCGTTTACCCCATGCTTAATCACACATCAGCACCGCTGCTGTTTTTAGGAAGTGCTGCTTTTCTTGGTTCATTTTTTATGTTTGTGATCAGAGGTGGCTTTACATGGAAATTAAGTTACCGCCTGACTTATAAAGATGAGTATTTAAATACTATAGACACGATAGCCTATAAACATGTTGTACTCGCTCTGCTGTTTAGCATGGGGGCGATATATTTAGCTTCAGATAACCTTGCTGTTGATGTAACACACAGTACCATGGCCACCTTTTACTTAGCTGTTATGAGTTTGGTATATGGCTTTTCAATTTTTTGGCAAAGCCGTGATTAGGAGGTAATGTGCAAAACCATATAGCTGAATTTCGCAAAGCCGCTGGGCTTTCACAGCAAGAGCTAGCCGATGCTATCGCCGTTTCACGCAAAACAATCAGCACGGTCGAAACATCACGCTTTACACCTTCAGTGATCATTGCATTGAAGATAGCTCGGCAGTTTGAAACTACTGTGGAGCAGTTATTTTCACTTGAAGAAGCAGATTAACCCCTTTAAATGCAATCTTGTGCAGATTTAACTTATCAAGATTGCATCCCCTGTATTCTCCGGTATGATGCACAGCCCTGTTGTTTTAAGACGTTTTGCGCTAAAATTAAACAACTGAAAAATGTATTTAACCGGAGTACCATCAGGCATGAAAAAATTGCTCATTTCACCTTCACAAATGGCATTAGGCGAACAAGAAGGCCATATTTATCAAAATATTCTAAAGCAGGCTTCTGAAATCAGCTTAAACCTGATGGCGGTGAAAATAGAAAATCATCCTGAAGACTTCTTAGGTTGGTGCTATGAACTACTTAATGCTAGCCGTGACCGTATTAATCATGACTTACTCGAAACCAATCAATTACCAATTTTAAAAAAGCTTAATGACTTATTAGTTTCAGCAATTAGCTTCTTACAATTGAAAACATTACGCGTAGCGCCTTGGCCTGTAGTTAGTGTATTTATAGAGCAACATAAAGATGTGTTAGCCCTTGATGAACAGTTACGCCTTGCCAACTATATAGCTGGTATTCGCGAGCAATCACTGAAAGAGATGATCCCTGAAGATTTATTAGCATTTAGTGGCAAACATACTTCTGCACTGGATCCAAGTAGTTATAATTTTGATGTTGAATGGTTTAGCTCTACTAAAAGCGCCAAAGCTTTTCATCAAATGCTTGCCGACCTGCCTGCATTATTTGATGAAGCATTAGCACATATACCTTTAGAAGGTGAAGTAACTGAAGCTGATTACCAAGAATTTGTGGTCAAATATTTAAAAGCCTTTACTGATAGCAATGAAAAGCCAACGCTTGCACCGGCAACTCGTCTATTAGCAATGCGCCGCCCAGATGTTTTTACACCAATTAATAACACCCGTTTAGATGCACTTTGTTCAGCATTGGCTATTACTAAATTAAATAATCGTGACTTTGCGCGTTATTGGCAGGATATTGTCCAAGCAGTTCATGGTATGTCTTGGTTTAAAATGGCAAGTGGTGACAGCGAGCTGGATCAACAACTTGTTGCAATCAAAGCGTTAATTCCGTGCTTTTTCTATCACGCAGACAAAAACACGCCTGAAAACTCTAACTACATCAAGTTATTGAGTAAACCAAAGCGTACAACAACCACTGGCACTAGAAAAGTGCGTCGTGGTAAAGAGTCTGCTGAAATACTTGTTGATCGCGCACTTGCTGCTGACGATATGCCTGAGCATATTCGCGCAAAGCGTGATTCAATTATCAGCGAAGTACAAAAAGGCCGTGGCGTGAACGAAACAATCAGCCTAATGCGTACTATTTTTGGTTAAACCACAGTAAAAAATACAAAAACCCGCTGCAACTGAGTTGTGCATGCGGGTTTTTTTTCGCACCAATAAAGTGCGCAGGCTTCGTAAAAAACAATCTCCTCCTTTCACTATAAATATTTATACCTTTGTTTATAAAGTAATTTAAATATAAATTATTGCTTTTCATTTAACTTGGCACAAGCAGTGCAATTATCCTGGTAGACAACTAAAAATAGGATCCGCAATTATAGACTGCAATCTAATTAATAATTGCGAGCCAAAAAATCAGCATAACAACAGGATACCAAACATGTTAAAACTAAAATCAGCAATTGCGATCAGCACACTTGTACTCATGGGTGCAACATCTACAGCAGCATATGCAGAAGTAACAGCCAATGCCGCAGCAACTTCAAACTACTTATGGCGTGGTCAAGAACAAACCGGTGGTGATGCTGCAATTTCAGGTGGTATTGATTATGCCAACGAATCAGGTTTTTATGCTGGTACTTGGGCTTCAAATGCAAGCTGGGCCGATGAAATGACCTACGAGCTTGATCTCTATGCTGGTTTTGGTGGCGATATTAATGAAAATATGAGCTACGACGTTGGCTACATCTATTACGCTTACCCTGATGCAGCTTCTGGCGCAGACGCTGATTTTTCTGAAATTTACGGTAGCATCAGTATGGGTGGCTTTAGCTTTGGCGCATCAGTTCTTGCAACTTCAGCCGCAAGCGGTGATGGCACAGACTTTGGTGATTCGTTATACCTGACTGCAGATTACGGTTTCGCTGTTGGCAGTAATGGCACTGAAATGGCTTTACACTTAGGTCACTACTCTGGTGATTTTATTGGTGATGACGATATCATCGACTACGGCGTATCTATCTCTAAAGATGGCTTCACTTTTGGTCTATCTGATACCGATATGGATGACAGTGATATTAAGGCTTACGTTGCTTTTTCAATGGACTTTAGCCTATAAAAAAGAATGTGTTACTTGCTGCAACACTAAGGGCCGTAAGGCCCTTTCTCGATCTTGGTAAGCGGCTAAGTTCAGATTTTATGTCAAGACTTACCCTCAACTCAGACTGCTTATAGCTTAAAACTTACAACTCCTATGGCACACTGTGCCCTGTTGAACCCTGCCAAATACGATACCATTGTTCACGACTGAGTTTTAACTGCTTAGCGGCAACAGCCGATTTAACACGCTCAATATTGCCAGTACCCAGTACCACTGATGGGAAACTTGGGTGCATTAATAACCACGCGTAAACCACTTGATCAATAGAACTTGCACCAATTTCGCTACCGACTTGCTCAAGTACTTGACGCAGGCGAATCGCTTTTTCATCATTTTCTGCAAAAATGCGACCGCCAGCCAAAGGTGACCAACACATAGGTTTAATATCAAGTAACTGACATTGGTCTAAACTACCATCATCAAGTGCTTGCATTTCATACGGTGAAAATTCAATTTGATTGGTCACCAATTCAAAATCAAGACGCGACTGCAATAAACTTAGTTGTGATGGCGTAAAGTTTGATACACCAAATTCGAGTACATCACCATTTTGCTTAAGAGTAGTGAATGCCTCAGCTACTTCGTCTGCATTCATCAAATAATCAGGGCGATGAATAAGTAATGCATCTAATCTATCGGTATTAAAATGCTTTAACGATTGCTGTGCTGAGCTAATAATATGTGCGGCACTCGAATCGTAATGATTAGCTTGGCCTGCTAATCCTAAGCTTGCAAAAGCAGGTTTAATACCACACTTGGTAATAATTCTAATCTCATCTCGAATACTTGGCTTTAAAGCCAAGGTTTTACCAAACTCTGCTTCACAGCCATATCCACCGTAAATGTCAGCGTGATCGGTGTGCCTTACGCCAGCTTCAATTGCTTGCTCGAGAAAAGCTAAACACTGTTGTGGAGTAATTTGCCAATCTAATAATCGCCAAAACCCTAGTACTAGTTCGTCAATTTTACGCTCTGCGTTGTTCATTATTATCTCTCAACTATTTGGTGCACGATGCTAAAAAATGCCAGCCTCTATACGAATGGACTATATTCTACTAACTTAATATACTTTTAATAGAGAGAAGAAGATAATATATCCAGCATAGAAAAAGCACCCATTAAAAGTGAGTGCGATGCTAACTATATGATTGAGTTAAATAAGGTTAAGGTACTTAACTAGTACAACTTTAACATGATCTTTGATTATTAAAAATTACTGCACTTTATACGGTACCTGTGCACAACTCACCTCAACTGTTTTTGGGTACCAAATAGGCCCAACTTCGTTAACAACCAGTTCTGCTAAGCCATTAGTAAATGATTTATAAGTGTGCACACTTTGCCATTGCGGATCAGGGCAAATCTCAGATAAATCAACCGCATTCGAGCCCTCATAAAGAGCGGCGGCAAAGTTGTGATGCCATTGCTCACTTTTATGGTTTTCAGATAAGTCATCATATTCACCGTTATCAAAATGAATATTAGTACACCCCGCTAACACGACAATAAATACAATAGTGAACAACCCTGTTAACTTTTTCATATTCCAACTCCTTCGCTACCTTGCTCCTGACACCAGACTTTAATTGTGTGTGGTGCATAAATACCTAACGTGACTAACCCTAGCGCACCATCGGTAAATGTTTGTTGTGATTGCATTTGCACCACAGTTTGATCGCCACATACCTTTTTTACATCAACACGCTGCTCACCAACCAGTCCCCACATAAAAAATGGACGGCTATCTTGATAAGTTGGTTTTGAGCTAAGTTTAGCCATTTTTTGTGGTTGGATTGTTACAGCTGAACACCCTCCAAGCACAATAAATAACAAACTTATTAAAAAAATTCGCATAACTTAATCCTGATTAATTTAGTGGTGCAGAGTGTAAAATGAATGCCTACTAAAAAAAGTAAGAAACTGTATTGAAAATGTAGAAACAAACTGTATTCATTAGCTTGGCAAGCTTTTGTAGGAACTTTATCTTATTTAGAGCACCTAAAATGCAGTAACATTCTTTTTAGTCAAATTACTTTAAGGTCATTGATGCAGATAAAATCATTTTCTTTTATTGCTATTGTAGCAATTGCCATTGCTTTGCTAAGCATCACAGCATTGGCCACAGCACCATTGTCAGACGAATATAAAGGCGTTACTGAAACAGCTCATACACTCACGCAAGATTTAACAACATCAAGGACCGATTATTTTTGCTGGGGAACTCAATGCATGTAGTGATGCAAGGCAAAAGGTAGCTATTACCGCACTTTATAAGCTTGGTTTCTCAAAAACGCTTTATATTGATGATAAACGGACAAATGCTTTTGGTCTTGCGCTTGAACAAATATGGCCCCGCGGTGTAACCGTTAATACAACCCGTGTGCCACAAAAACAAAGCTCAGATCACAATCCTATAATGGTAAATTTACACCTAAATGAGGCTATAGATGAAACACTTACCCCATAATATATACGTTTTTATAGCGTGCCTTTTACTGTGCGTTAGTCGGCTAAGTGTTGCAGCAAGCGCAGATCAGGAAGTCAGTCACTTAATTAGTTTTATTAAGCAAAGTAAAGCAACGTTTATTCGAAATGGCGATGAACATAACAGTGAAGAAGCTGCTGAGCATTTAGCCATGAAATACCGAAAAGCCAAACGCTATGCAAAAACCGCTGATGATTTTATTGACAACCTTGCCAGCAAAAGTTCATGGAGTGGTAAAGCCTATACGGTTATTTTACCTGATAGTAGCACATTAACCGCTAGCAAATGGTTAACTGATGAATTAGCCCGTTTTAGAGCAATAGAAAAGCCGCAATAAATGCGGCTTTTCACCTTGTGAAAGTGGATATAAACCAAGTCTCAGCTAACGAACTCTAAAACTTAGCCAAGTTATCAACACTATCTTTATCAATTAACTTAACAAAAGGATCAACCCCTGCGAAAAGCGGCTTTTCTTTCACTTTTAGTTCAATGGTGTTAGTGCCGGTTACTAACCGGTGCTTTTGTGAATAAATCACAAAATCTTCAGCTAGTAGGTTTTCAGGATCATCGTTAAATAATGCAATATCAATCATTTCATCAAGTGGTTGCTCTGCTTCTTCACCTTGACCATCGGCACGCTTTTTAGCGGCCTCGACAGTTAGAGTGACCGTGTACAAGCCATCACTATCAGCCTCATCAGATACTTTCGCTTCTTTCATTGTCAGCTCATATAAAGTGATATACATAAACTGATCATCAATGAACGCTTGCTCTGCGGGAGTCGCGTCACGTTTCAAATAACTAAGTAAATCTAACGTGGTCGGGTAAGGATTACTTTGATATTTAAAGTCACTAACAAACTCTTTTAAAATGCTGTTTAAACGCTCCTCACCAAACAAATCATGCATGGCCATCATCACCACTGAACCTTTTTGGTAATAAATATGCGCTTGGCTTTCTACTTTATACAACGGCATTTCTTGATACGCTTCAACTGAGCGACCTTGCAAATACTTATCAAGTTCATACTTTAAGAATTTACGTAGCTTTTGCTCACCGTATTTTTTCTTAAGTACCATAATTGCGCTGTATTGCGATAAACTTTCTGACAATACTGCAGCACCTTGCACATTAGCTCCGGTAACCTGATGCCCCCACCACTGGTGAGCCACCTCATGAGCAGTAACATAGTAAGGCACATCAATCTTAGTACTGTCTCGGTTATCTGTAATAAAGCCTATTTGCTCTGAATAAGGTACAGTATTAGCAAAGCTTTGTGCAAATGACTCATAACCAGGGAACTCAATAATACGCATTTGCTTATGTTGATAAGGACCAAACTCCGCAGAAAAATAATCAATTGAATCAGTAACCGACTCAATCATACGATCCACGTTCCACGTATGGTCTTGATGGTAATAGACTTCAACATTTACTCCATTATGCGTTATTTTTTTAGACTCTAAACGAGCGGATAAAATGGCATAAAAGTTTATTATTGGTGAATCCATTTCATAACGGAACGTGCGTCGTCCGTCAGTCACTGTTTCACTTTTTAAATAACCTGGTGCAATTGCAAATTGCGACTCATCAGTAGTAATGGTTGCAGCAAAGTTGATAAAACCACCATTCGCGCCAAACATGCTTTGTTTGTAATACTGAGTGTCTTCAAGTTTATTAGCACGCTGTAGCTCAGGTAAGCCACGTTTACGACGCTCATGTTTATCCGTTAATTGATAACTGTCGTTATAACCAAAGCGCGGGAATAAGCGCCAATTATCAATAAAGGTGCCATTAGCAACAAGCTTAGTATCGGTGTTGCTATCGGCAAAACCTTGGTGGCTGCGCTCGACTGAAATCTCACCTTTGCGCACTTCACCAGGCATTAATGGCTGAGTAAATTCAAACCACGCTGAGTTATAGTCAGGCAATTGTTCAGTGATGTCCCCTCCGGCAATTTTAACACTCCACTGAGGGCTGTTATCCGGTTTACTCACCAAAAATCGCTTAATTGCTTGATCACTAGTATTGGTAATAAGCACATTGGCAGTGGCGAGTATTTTGCGCTGCTGTGGATATATCGCAACATTAAGATCAACGTCAGTGATTATCGGCAGTGGGTCATCTTTATACTGCACAAACTGTTGCTCGTATTCAACTTGCAAGTTTTCAAGTTGATCTTTAGTATAAAAATCATTCAGCACTCTTGTATTATAATAAATTTGTGCGCCCGCAGCGATAAATACCACTAACCCAAGTACTGCCGCCGCTTGCCCTTTTCGACCTAAGTTATATTTTAACTGCGCAAAACGATTGCGTAAGCTTTGTGACGGGCCACGGTGCCACAATGCAAGCCCAATAACGGCTAGCACCACACTTAACCCTCCCCAATAAAGTGTGTACCATGCCACTCCAGTTAAGTAATGACCATAACCGTTAATATCTGAATAAGCAGCAGGACTTGATTGGGCAAAATGAAACATATTATGACTAAACCCATAATTACTTAGCACTATTGACACTAAATAATACAGTCCAAATAATCCCATGCCGATGTATTTATTAGCACTGATTATCTGCAGAAAAAAGGCCAGAATAGCGAGCATTACAAAAGGTAAAAAAGCAAAATAACCTAACCTAAATAGGTATTGTCCAAGCTCTAAATTAAACTGTCCTTTAATTAGCTGTACAGTAATTGTCAGTACCATACTAAAAATATAAAGCAGACCAATAACACTCACTAAAGCCAATAGCTTAGACACCCAAAACACACTATTATGCACCGGAAAGCTATCGACAATATCACCCATGCCGCTATTACGTTCACGCCATACTAGCTCAGCGCTGTAGTACACAATAACAATAGTAATTAATAGTCTTATTGCATTTTGAATGATACCAACCATGTTTTGAGTAACAGGCCAATTAACTGTGCCATACCAACCAACTGGAGCTAGTAATGGCACCATAAGTACAGCTAAAGTAATAATACCTAAAATCAAAAATGGCGCACTGATAACAACTTGTTTAAACTCAAAAACACAGCGCAATAATAGCTGTTGTTTGAAAGAACTTGCGCTCGCTTTATGATTTACCGAAGAAGCAATGAGAGCCGCCTCTTTTTGTTTAGTTAAATTAGAGGCAGCGAGTTTCTTCTTTTCGCGCTTGATAACAATGCGAGATGACAGCTTGCCTGAGGCAAAAAATATAACAGCTGCCAATATAACCCATAATATACGATTAAATAGTAAAACCCCTGTTAGCTCTAACGTTTGAGTATTTTTATCACTCGCAGTCCAATAACGAGTAATATCAAGTAATGAGCCACTTGCAAAAGGATCGGCATAACCCACTATCCATCGAAACGCTAAATCATCAAAGTAAACAGATACGGTAGAGTAGGCGATTAAAAATGCAACCGCGGTAAGATATACTGCCATCATTGAGCGAAAATACGTTGCCACACCATTAAATATAGCCGCTAAAACAAACAAGCTAGGCACTGCCATATAAAAATAGGCCGTTAAGTAATAGCCTAACTTGTTATCTCCTACCAACTCAGGATCAAGCCAACCAACTAGTAAACCAAAACCAGATCCTAAATATATTCCCAGCGGTACAAACGCAAAAATAAGCGCAACAACACAGTACGAACCTAAAAAGCGCCCTAATTGATACATTAATGGCTTGAATGGCTTGCTAAAAACTAGCTCTGACATATTCGTTTCATCATTACGAATCGCAGAACCAGCAACAAAATTTACCACTAAAAAAATAGCAAACTGAAGCAAAATACTAACTAGCATCAAGATACTAAATGGTGAATTCACATTAACGTTGCTGCCACCAAGTAAGACGTTGTCACTGCTACTTGCAAAAAAAGCCACTAAAAAAAAGATTAAAGCGGTTACATAAAATGAAGGCTGACGTATAAAATAACGCAGCTCAAAGGTAAGCATATTTAAAAACATGATATCCCCCCCTACGCTGCACTGATATTACGATGCTGATGCAAAGTAGAAAAATACACATCTTCTAAGTTAGCATGACTAGCAGTAAACCCTTCAGGAGCTTGCTCACCATACACATTTAAAATTGTCTGCCCAGCGAATAAACGCTTTGAAATCACTGGTAGATGCTGTTCAAGCTCTTGCGCTTCAGTTTGGTTGGTTGTTTTTTGCCAAATTTTACCTTGGAGTTTATCAGTAAGTGCTATTGGGTTACCTTCAAGTAAAATTTTGCCACTGGCTAATACCGCCATATTAGGGCAAAGCTCCGCGACATCTTCAACAATGTGAGTTGATAAAATGACCACTTTTTTCTCGCCAAGGCTTACTAATAAATTATGAAAACGATTACGCTCTTCAGGATCAAGACCTGCTGTTGGCTCATCAACAATCAGTAAATCAGGGTCACCAAGTAATGCTTGTGCGATACCAAAACGCTGGCGCATACCACCAGAAAAACCACTCACGGCTTTATTACGATGCTGATACAAATTTGTATGTGCCAACAAGCCTTCAACCGACTCTTTACGCAGTGCTTTATTATCGAGCCCTTTTAAAACAGCCATATGATCAAGTAAGTCATAAGCTGAAACTCGCGGATAAACACCAAAATCTTGTGGTAGGTAGCCTAAACGCTGACGAAGCGCTTGTGGGTCTTTAAATGCATCAATACCGTCAAAGATCACAGAACCTGCATCGGCTGACTGCAAAGTGGCAACAGTACGCATTAACGATGATTTACCGGCGCCATTTGGTCCAAGTAATCCAAACAGACCTTTTCCTATTGATAAATCAACCCCTTGTAGTGCGTGCACCCCGTTATCGTAAGTTTTTGATAACCCAGTTATTGATAGCATTTTTACTTCCTAGTATTTGATTATAATAATTATTTATACGAAGTAAGTTACATTACCAGCAAGTTAGTAACAATAGCAGGAGGTTGTAATTTTGTAACAGAATGAAAACAGAAAAGCCGCAATAAGTGCGGCTTGGTTTCACTCTTAGGAGAGGTGAACTTAAATTCTGAAGTAACACTAACTCAAAGCTGTATTTAATACTGCGGTAGTTATTTTCATCATCAGTTTGCACTAGCGATAACTTTATATAACTAAGTTATCGACAAAACCTGCCTGCACTGATGATTTTTGAATGTCTAAATAATGACTGCTGGTATGTTCGGCTGAGTATTCAAAGCATGTGCTTGTAATAATGTTGCTTTGCTTTTAGCTACCCATGCACTCTTAATTTCGAACTATACTGTATGCAAATATAGCTGAACAATCTGTGAATACAACGTGCAATTAATAATCATTATTTTAGGAAATAACATGACTGTAAAGTAGATATTACTTGCACCTAATCTCGCTACTGGGTATAAAAATAGTTATCAACATTTAATAAGAAGCGAAAAGCCATGCAGCAACATGACCACCAACCACTTACAGACTTTATTGAATATCCACATGAACAGATGCTAGAACGCGCTAATGAGTTTTTAACGACCAGTCAGCGTCGTCATACAATTCGTAGTTTTAGCGACCGACCGGTGCCAAAAGATATTATTCAAACCTGCATTAAAGCCGCAGCTACAGCACCAAGTGGTGCAAACCACCAACCGTGGCATTTTGTAGCAATTAATAGTAGTGATGTGAAAAAGCAAATTCGTGAAGCAGCCGAGAAATTAGAACGCTCATTTTATGAAGGCCGCGCTGGTGAAGAGTGGTTAGATGCTCTAAAGCCATTAGGCACTGATGCCAGCAAACCTTATTTAGAGCATGCACCTTGGCTAATTGCCGTATTCAGCCAAAAGAAAGGCGGCTTAAATACTGATGATAAAAACACCAACTACTATGTGCATGAGTCAGTCGGTATTGCCACCGGCTTTTTAATTCAAGCATTACATCGCGCAGGGCTTGCAACACTGACTCACACACCTAAACCAATGAGCTTTTTAACCGACATTTGTGGCCGCGACAAAGACAACGAACGCCCCTATATGCTGCTCATTGCCGGTTACCCAAGTGATGATGCTACTGTTCCTAATCATGCCTTGGTGAAAAAATCACTCGATGAAGTTGCGACCTTCATTTAGGTTTAAAATCCACCGCTAATGTGTCGCCGGCGTTAAGCCCGGCGATAATATGCTGTTTAGCATTAATCACCTCCCCTAAACGAACAAAGCGGCGCTCAATCTTTTGCTCGTTAATAACATATACCATGGCTAATTGACCGTACTCATGCACCCAACTTGGCTCAATTAAAATTCCTTGCTCGGTATCCAGTGGCAAGTGAAGCTGTGCATATAAACCAGGCATCAAGTTTGATTGTGTTGGCAACTCTAAACGAATTAACATACTACGTGCAGCACTATCGGCAATCGGAACAATTTCACTCACCACCGCAACAGCGGTTATATTAAGTGAAGGCAAACTGACCGTTAAGCTTTGACCCAGTGTGAGGCTAATTGCCTGACGTTCTCGCACATTAAATTCAAGCTGTAATTGTTGTGGATTATAAAGTGCCAATAAAGGTGAACCAGGCACTGCGGTATCACCTGGTTCAACTAACCGCTCTACAACAACTCCAGAAATGGGCGCTTTTATACGGGTAAATTCAAGTGCGACTTGTGCTTGGGTTTGCTGTTGCTTGGCAACAGCTAAGCTTGCGGTTAAGTTATCAAATTTCGCTTTTGCCTCATCATTATCACTAACCGATACCAACCCTTGTGAATATAAGTCAGTTACGCGCTTAAGCTGTTTATCAGCTTGTGTAAGTGACGCTTGAATGGCTTTTATTTGCGCATCACTTTGTGCCAATTGCGCTTTAAAATCGTCTTGCTGCAAAGTAATGAGAACATCGCCTTGCACAACACTATCACCAGCACGTACATTTAAACGTTCCACTTGTGCCATCACTCGTGACGAAATTTGCGTGTTTTGTTTTGCAATCACAGTACCGGGAACATCTTCACTGCGCTTGATCGCCGTCAGCTCAACGGTAGCGACTTTTCCCTCATATGTCGTTGCTAATACGGGTTTATTTCCTGCGGCTTGTTTATTTGAAAAGCTGCCTGCCATATAAAGCACAGCAACAATAATCACTAACAACGCAATGATTGAGCCGAACAGTTTTGATTTACCTTGCATGAGCTTCATCCTCGGTTGTTTGTGTGTTCGCAAACACTAAATAATAAACTAGCGGCACCACAAACAACGAAAACAATGTTGATGCCACAATGCCAAAAATAATAGCGATAGCAAGACCACTAAATACGGGGTCTAACGTAATCACTAAGTTGCCTAATAAAGTTGTGCCAGCAGTCAGTAATACTGGCCGCATCCGCGTTGTGCCTGCGGCAATCAATGCCGCTTTTATTGCCATCCCTTGCCCGCGAGCTTGATTAATAAACTCAACTAAAATAAGCGAGTTACGCACCACAATACCAGCAAGTGCTATCATGCCGATCATCGCTGTTGCGGTGAATAGCACAGGCTCTGGAGCACCGGCTATGGAGCGCTCACCAAACTGATTTAATAACCAAAAACCCGGCATAATACCAATCACAGTAAGTGGAATAGCCGACATAATAATCAGCGATAAACTGGCAGATTGCGTTTGTATTCGTAAAATAATAAAAATGGCGGTTAACGCAAAAGCAAACGCAATTCCCATATCTCTAAACACATCAATTGTGATCCGCCATTCACCTTCACCACTAAACGTTACATGCGTGCCTTGTGGTAATTGCCAAGCCTGAGTTCCACCGTTATTAAAAAAGCTGCGGGCTAACCAATTTGTTTGCTCAAAATCATCGCTACTTACATTTAAATCAGCGTTTACGTCCGCAATGATTTCTGCAGGAGTACGGCCATTAAGCTCTGCCATCACGTATACAACCTCGCGTTGGTCTTTACGCATAATCGGTTTTGCGACATTTAGGTTATGAAATTCACCCAGCTCAGATAAAGCCACCAACGGTCGTGGCGCACTAGTTAAACCAAACTCATTAGTTGATTTTGCCAGCTCTCTATCACCTCTGATTTGTATAGCAAGCAGTTGCGCTAATTGGTTTCGCTGCTGATATGGTAATTGCATTTTGATCTCAACGGGCTGCGTTTCACCACTGACATACATTACGCCCACATTTTTACCCGCAGATGCAATCGTTAATGTATTGGCAATATCTTGTGTTGATACCGCCGACAAAGCCGCCTTGGCTTTATCGGTAATAAAGCGCTGCATCGGTGCCGTGGCTGCAATACTTGTATCAACTTCAACCACATGGGGCTCTTGCTTCAGTCGTTGTGCAACTTGTTGAGCCGCTTGATGGTGGGTTTGCGTATCAACAAACGGATCACGATACACTTCAGCCACTAAGGTGCTAAATACTGGCGGCCCGGGTGGAACTTCAACCACTTTTATCACAATGCCGTTAACGGCCAATGGCTCAAGCTGTTTACGTAAACGCATCACGACACCATGAGACTGTTGCTCGCGCTGCGCTTTGTCTAATAGTAATACTCTAAGCTCAGCTAAATTAGCGGCCTCACGGCGATAATAACCGCGCACCATACCATTAAAATCCATGCTTGATGGTTGCCCAACATACGCAGCTATTTCACTTACTTCACTAAGCTGCCATGTTATAGCTTGTACTTTACGAGCGGTCAGTGTTGTTTGCTCCAGATTCGTCCCCTCGGGCATATCTATCAGTACTTGTAGTTCATTTTTATTATCAAACGGCAATAACTTCAGCGGCACCATTCGCATCACGGGCAGCAATGCACTGATAATAAATAATCCTAAGGTTGCCCATAAAATCAGTTTTGCGCGCCCTTTACTGGCCAGTAAAGGCGTTAATAAGCGTTCATAAATAGCTACTTTAGGGGAAGTTAAATCATTGTGCTCAACAACCGGTTCTTTTAATAACTTCATGGCAAGCCAAGGAGTTACAAAGAATGCCACAATGGTTGAGACCATCACGCTTACAGGCACATTAAATGCCATTGGTGCCATATATGGGCCCATCATGCCAGTGATATAAGCCAAAGGAATAAAAGCCACCATGATGGTCAGTGTCGACATTAATAATGCACCACGTATTTCGCTCATTGCAGCGACAATCTGTTGTTTTTTATTGCCTTTGTTTTGTAAAAAACGGCTAATATTATCAATGCCCGTTATCGGATCATCCACCAGCAAGCCCAGTGATAATATCAATGCAAATAACGTTACTCGGTTAATGGTGTAACCAAACGCAAAATCGAGGCTTAAGGTTATGCCATAACAAATTGGCACAGCTAAACCAACAACGATAGCGGGTCGCCAGCCTAAAAATACACCAACAAAAATCACTACGGTAAATACCGCAAACACTAAGCTTGAGGTTAAATTATTCACTTTTTCGTTAGCGGTTTGCCCGTAATCTCTAAGTATTGTGTAATCTATTTGCGAAGGTAAAAAATTAGTTTTTAAATCAGCCATCATTGCGTGTACATCATTTGCGACCGCGACTGCATTTGTGCCCGCTTTTTTAGCAACACTTAAGGTAACTAAAGGATGCTCTTGTGTGGTATCAGATTGCGCTAGCCACTGATAATTTTCAGGCTCACTTGGTCCATCGAGTACTTTTGCAATATCTTTTAAATAAACACTTTTGCCGTTAATAACATTTACAACAAGCTGCTCAATCGCGGCTTTTGTTCGTAACACATCACCAGCTTGTAGCATTATTTGTTGCTCTGCATTAACAACACTGCCAACCTGAGATAATTGATTAGATACACTCAGTGCATAATAAACATCGCTGAGCGTAGTTTGATGAGCTGCTAGGGCCGTCGCATCTAAATTGACCGTTAAAGTGCGTTTGCGCCCAGCAATCACTTTAACTTCACTGGTGTTTTCTATGCGCTGTAAACTATTCGCAATTTCGTTAGCAAAACGGGTTAACTCATAGTCGTTATATAATTTAGGATCTTTACTAAATAAGCCTAGCATCACAATCGGCACGTCATTTACTTCGACCGGGCGCACCTGCCATGAGCTAATAACTGACGCCATGGTATGTTGATAACTATATAGTTTGGCGTAAGTATCGAGGATTGCTTGTTCACGATCATGACCCACAGTAAAGCGCAATGTCACCACAGTGCCATTACTTTGTGTGGTTGAATAAATATGCTCAACACCGCGTAATTGCGCCAATAACTTTTCGAGTGGTTGCGTGACCAGCCTTGCCACTTCGGGAGCTTCAATGTTAGGAGCTGAGACATAAATATCCAGCATCGGCACCACTATTTGCGGTTCTTCTTCACGGGGAGTTTGCTGTAAAGCCATAATGCCAAGCAACACAGCCATTACAAAAATAATGATAGGAATACGCCCGTTAAGACTATTTTTTACTGCACTGTCGAGCTTATCCATTTGGTTATTCCTTACAAAATAAACCATAGAGCGTGGCTAACATAGCCTGTGCGTTGTCGTTAATCACCCGATAATAGATGGTCTGGCTTTCGCGACGAGTACTAACAATATTTGCTTTTCGTAGTGCAGCCAAATGCTGCGATAAAGCAGACTGTGCCAATGGTACAGCCGCATTTAATTCAGAAACACTCATTTCACGCCCCTGCAAAGAGCACAAAATCATTAAACGGTTTTTATTTGCTAAAATTTTTAATAGCTGCTCAGCATGCTCTACGTTATTAGCCATAGCTGCAAAGTCGATAGTCATAGTTCCACTCTTATATTCAAAGTACAGCAGATTATAGTTAGCTATATTAGAAAAGTCTAATATTATAATTTACTAATGTAGCTTTATCTAATATATTAAATAGTAACAGTCACTATTACTAAGGTTAACCGTGAAACTAAACGATGCTCTTCGCTTGATAGCAGGTGTAATGATTTGCATATCATTGTTACTACAGCAATTTCATGATCCATTGTGGATTTGGTTTACAGTGTTTATTGCTCTAAACTTAATTCAATCAGCATTTAGTAAATGGTGCCCGATGATCACTCTTTTAAAAAAACTAGGTTTCGAGGAATAACATGCTTACTTCAATCCCAGATCTAATGAAAATAATTACGCCAAATCAACGCCGCATTGAGGCTACACAGGCCAAGCAAGAAATTGCTGACAACAAAGGGCTATTAATTGACGTACGTGAACCCGCCGAACATGCGGCAAAAGCAGCTATCGGCGCAATTAATATTCCCCGAGGTTTACTAGAAATGAAGTTAATGGAAATCGAAAAAGACCCAGCTCGGCCAATTTACTTACACTGCGCCAGTGGCGCACGCGCAACATTAAGCGCTGAAGCACTTACCCGCGTTGGTTATGAAAACGTCACCGTTATTACCTGTAATGCAGAACAGGTTTGCCAAGTATTTTAATGCAATTGGCATAACAGCTTCACATAAAAGTCATACTGGTCGGATAAGCTCTTACTTTTAAATTTAGCGGTACAGAGCAATGACGTTTACACGAAGAAATTTTTTAAAAGCCTCGGCGGCAGGATTTGGTGTCGCCGTTTTATCATTAGGATTAACAGCTTGTCGGTTTGACGATGAAGATGACGACATTCTTGACGTGAGCTTTGCTCATGGTGTTGCCAGTGGTGATCCATTAGCTGACAGCCTAATTCTGTGGACTCGTGTAACCCCTCTAGATCCAACAACCACCAGCATTAAAGTACAATGGCAAGCAGCAACCGACCCTAACTTTGCTAATATCAGCCACAATGGTGAAACACATATAAGTGCAGCTACAGACTTCACCTTAAAAGTCGACTTACAAGGCTTAAACGCCAACACCACTTACTATTATCGCTTTAAATCGAATGGCAAAACCTCACCTATTGGTGCAGGTAAAACACTACCAACAGGCAGTATTGATAAAGTGAAATTTGCTGTTATATCGTGTGCCAACTACCCCGCAGGCTTTTTCCATGTGTATGGTGAAATAGCCAAGCAAACAGACATAGACGCTGTATTGCATTTAGGTGATTACATCTATGAATACGGCAATGATGGCTACGCTACTGAAGATGCTGGTATTTTAGGCCGTTTACTGCCAGAAGATAACAGTGACGAAATAATTAGCTTAGCTGATTACCGTAACCGCTATGCCCACTATCGTACTGATTCAAACTTACAAGCTGCGCATAGTAACTGTGCATTTATTACTGTGTGGGATGACCACGAAATTACCAATGACACATGGCGAAATGGCGCAGAAAACCATAATGAAGGCGAAGGTGAATTTAGCGAACGTAAGCTACATGCCCTACAGGCCTATTTTGAATGGATGCCAATTCGTAATGTAGCTGATAAAGAACGAATTTACCGTCGCTTTGAGTTTGGTAATTTAGTCTCTTTATACATGCTAGACACGCGTGTACTCGCCCGTGATGAACAGCTAAGCTATGCTGATTTTGACCTAACCAGTGCACAAGGACAAAGTGATTTTGCAAATGCACTAAGCTCACCATCGCGCGCATTACTTGGCAATGAGCAGCTAACATGGCTCACTGATGGCATGACAACATCAAACTCAAAATGGCAGGTACTTGGCCAACAAGTACTGATGACCAAAATGCATTTGCCGTTTGAAGTACTGCAACTACTAGTGAGCTTACAAATAAGTCAAGCAAATGGCGGCGACACTAATGCATTATTAGCACAAGCATCGGCATTATTTGCTGAACTTGCACAAATCAAAGGCCGCGTGCTTGCAGGCGATCCAAGTGTTACTGATGCCGAACGCGCTCGAGTTGATACTACTGCACCATACAATTTAGATGCATGGGATGGTTACGCCTACGAACGTGAAGTGCTGCTTGGTACTGCCATTGCCGCACAAAAGAACTTAGTGGTTTTAGCGGGTGATACTCATAACGGTTGGGCTGGGCAATTAGTTACTGATGCTGCAAACCCAATTGCAGCGTCACAAAATGCCGGTGTAGAATTTGCTACCTCTTCGGTGTCTTCGCCTGGTCTTGAAGAATACCTAGCGCTGAATACACAAGGACCTGAAGTTACGGCACAAATGGAGCAAGTTATTGCACTATTAGTCAATGATCTTATCTATAACAACTTAGTCGATAGAGGTTACTTAACCGTGACCTTTACCCCAGAGCAAGCCACCGCTAAGTGGAATTACGTGAGCAGCATTAAAACCGCTTCATACGAAATGCAAACCGAGCGCAGTAAAGAACTACGTATGCTAGCAGGTCAGCCAGTAATACAAGGGTAAAGATTCTAGGTGCTAGGAAAAATGTTTAGATGAAAGATTAAAACAGCCCGGCGATCACTCGATCGCCGGAATTTTTGCGTTACGACTTTAATCATTGGTAATTCCTTTCATATTCTTAGTGTCGCTATTCCTCTCAAAGTGCATGAATAAAACATGAGCGATACTTGATAGCACGATCAATACAATGCCTGTGATACCCAATAAAGTTTGAGTTTGTTGAAGAAAAATGTAGCCCAAAATACTAGAAAATAGAATTTGCGCATATTCAAGCGGCATTAGCTTAGATAAGTCACTTTTATTAAAAGCGAAAAAACGTGCTGCAAGTTTAGTAATAAGGAGCCCACCATATAGCATAATTAGTAGAGCACTATTTGTATCTAAAGGTTTCCACACAAAAATAGCGACGGGTAATAAGATAATCGCCGAATAGAGGGGAGCAAAAACCATTTGAGGCACAACTTTCTCTGCATTGCCTATTTTCTTTAAATTAATATTATAAATGACTAAAATAGCTACCGCTGACAGTGCAAAGATCAATCCTAGATAGAGGTTTTGCTGCGTTACTTGGCTCGCCATTAGTTTTGGAGAAAGCAGCATCATCACTCCAGCTAAATTCAAAATAATAGCGATATAGACATAGGCTTTTGGTTTTTCTCTAAAGATAAACACCGACAAAATGGACGTTATAAGTGGCACAAAAAAGTTAATCGCGGTTACTTCCGCTAAACTTAGATATTGCAGAGCATAAAACAAACATATTGTTGAACTAACACCAAGCAGTCCTCTGAAAATATGTAGCTTCATTTTTTGGGGTTTGATATTTTCCCATTTGCCTTTCGAGAATAATATAATGGCCGCAAAAGCTGCAATTACATTAACCAAAAAGACAACTTGGAATGGGCTGATAGCTTTACCTAAAAAACCACCGATTAGTAACATCACACTTAAGATAAATGAATCTGACAACATCCAAATCACTGCGGTTGACTCTTTACTAGCCATTTAACTTCTCTCCATGTGTTTGTGTAGCACAAATATATGCTACGAAATTAGAGCCCTATTAGAAATCAACTACTTTGAACCCTAATAAAACTGCATCCTTTTCAGATAAAATCGCTTTAAATTACACCCACAAAAGGTACAAAACAAGGGGTTTAGAGATAATTTGAGCTAATAGCATAAGACACTTTGGGAGGGTTAAAACAACAGGAACCAATGATAGTTAATGTAATAGTCTTGGGTTATCGAATGTAAACTTAAGCTCCCTGTTTAGTGAATACATTGGCATAGCACTGTATTAATTTCGCGGATACTCGCACATTGCCATATACCAATTGCCAGTTACATGTTCGTACTTACCATAATCTTTAGCACCGTAACCGAGCACACATAAACCTATTTTCTCAGGGTTACCAAAAACAAAATAACCTTCTTGTTGCCTATCCTGGTATGAAAAGGTAAATGCTTTTCTAATCAACCAAACACCCTGAAAATATTGAATCCAAAGAACATCTATATTTTTATTCAGTAAAAACTCAGTGAGCTCATCCAAACTTGAATCGGTCACCTTCACGAATTCTTTACTGCCTTTTTTTCTTATTAACTTATGCGCGAAACGCTCACCACTTTTATCATCAACCCATTGTACAGCCTGAAGATCCCTTTGCTCTGCAAGTAAAATGGCGTGCTCCAAATCATTCTCGTGTTTTTTGAGAAAGTTTTTAGCTTTTGATTCAGGGCTATTAACCGTAAAAAATAAAAAGCTTGCTAGAAAAATAACTACAAGCACCGAGAATAAAACAATGAATCTTGGTATCAGAGTCTTCCTACGAAACAGCTTAATATAAGGTGTATTTTCCATATGTTCCTTAAAGCAAAATAGGATTACTCATATCTAACTATTTCCGCTCATCCAATAACGTCACTAACATTTGTTCAATATTTTTCACACTGTAAGTAAGTGCGCGTATTAGCTCAACTTGGCTTTGTGGCTCATCACTGTTCGCTTTTGTTGGTTGCTGTGCGGTTAGATTATCTTTTTGAGTTAAGATTGCCTCGCGAAACTCACTGGCATCAACTACCCCAAGTAACGATACTAATGCGCCATGACCAGACTGACCTGCGGTTTCAAAGCTTAGTCGATATAAACCAAATAAACGCATCAACGGGCCTTGGCTTAACCCGACGTCAGTTATTTTTTCAAGTGGGATGGACTTTTCTTCTTTGAAAAATACACCGCGCTTTACTACCAGTTTACGCTCAAGTAATTGAGCCGACATAGCGGCTAATATACTGCCACTTACAATCCAAACAATCAGTACTATTACCGGGATAAGCGGAATAGTCACAACTCCTAAGGTGCTTGCACATACTGCAAAAATTAACCAATAAGGCTTTATTTTAGGATCAAACGTAGCACTTTTTAACATAGCTTCTGACATCGTAGTTACCCATAATCGTATTATGATTATAAATTACGCTAACTTTGCCTAGGCTGCAATTTGATCATAAAAAAACCGAGCATCTAGGATACTCGGTTCTGATTGTTTATAAAGTGTATTAATGCTTAGTTCTTATTGATCAGTACCTGCACATTATTACGATTAGGGCCAATAACCGTAAAGGTATAGTTGCCTGCGTCAGCAATGGCTACATTAATATTTGCCCCTACAGCTTCAAGCAAACTTTGCTCGCCAACTATAACCTGTGGAGATTCACCTTTGCCGCCGTAGTCCACAGTGTTCCAATCTTCAGAGGCTATTTTGAACTCATAATCACCGGCATCTAAATCAAGTGATGTACTATAAATAGCATTCCCTTGATAGATTAGGGGGTTGTCGGTACCCCAGCCATTTAAGCTGCCACGTAAGTAAACTTGAGTGTCTGCAAACATTTGCGCATTAAATACACTCAGCGTGGGTGCATTCAAATCACTGGCATCAAAAATGAACTGATATTCGCCCTCGGTTGCAACATCCATCGTCATATTAGCGCCTTTAACAGCTAATAACTTATCTTCGGCAACGGTTACGATTGCATCCGCTTCACCGGAACCATAATCAACGGTATCCCAATCTTCAGAAGCAATTTTAAATTCATAACTACCTACACTGAGAATTTTAGTAAAGGTATAAACGCCTTTACCTTGATAGATTAACTCATCACTGGTGCCCCATTCATTTAAGCTGCCACGAACAAATACAGGCGTGCCAACGAATCGTTCTTCGTTATAAATTCTCAGCGTTGGATTGTCTTTATCGCTGGCATCAAACGAGAATACATAAGTTGCATCAATTGCGGCATTAAAGGTCATATTCGCGCCACTGCGCATTAAAGGCTCGGTTTGATTTTCCAACACTGCTTTATCAGCATCAGACAGCGCGCCAAAATCCACACTCGACCAATCTTCAGAGGCAATTTTAAATTCATAATCTCCTGCAGTTAAAGTAATAGCGATACGGTATTCACCATTGCCCATATACTCAAAGCTGTCAGCTGTGCCCCAATCATTTAAACTACCTCGCACATATACTGTGGTGCTGCCAAAAGGCACTACGTCTGGCGCGCCCACTGTTGCATTCGCACTTAAGCCTACACCTTGGTTCTCGCCTTGTGGTTTTACAAATACCGCGATTGTATAAGCTGGGACTGTAAATGTACCGTCGGTTTCACTGGCAGTAAAACTCACTCCAGACATACTGCTATCGGTGCTGTTTTTAAGTATTGGATGTAATTCAAACCCAGCAGCGGTTGGTACTGTATGTGAAAGCGCTTGCTCAGTTGCATTAATTACTACTACGAGCGCGTCAACTTGGTTATCTAAATCTGCAAAACCTTGACCGTCATCAATGCTCATTACAATCAAACCATGTTGCTGGTTTTTACCAACATTGTGAAAACCTACACGGTCAATAACATCTTGCTCTGTGGTTAATCTAAATAATGGGCTGCTACTACGAATAGCTAAAAACTCTTGGAACACATCCCCTGCGTAAGCTATATCTTGCGGCTGTGCTGCAGCTTGTGGATTACCTGAGACCTTAATGATTTCAGGCCATTTCTGTTGGTTTTTCTCAGCATTAGGTAAACCAATATTCCAATTATTATTTTCTTTCGTTAAATCTACCGCATTAAACCAATCCCCTGCATTGTAGCTGTCACGATCCATTGATTTTGAGCGTAGTAAATCAGCCCCAAGTTGCATAAACGGGATACCTTGGCTTACTAATGGAATTGCTAATGCCATATTATGCGCACGCACTCGTTGCTCAATACTCATACTTGTTGCATGTTTATATTGCAGTTGATCCCATAAGGTTTCGTTATCGTGCTTTGATACGTAGTTAATGCTGTCAGCAGGGTCTAAAGCATAAGCCGTCGGCTGAGTATTCCAGCTAAAGCTATTACCTTTTGCCGAATTACCTTTAAAGTCTTTCAGGATATAGTTTTGTAAATTACCCGCCAGTGATAAACGCAGAGTATCTTGGTCTGCTAAATTACCATCGGTCGGGTTATTGCTAAACATAGCTCCACCGCGCACAGCCTCACGGATGCGGTCATTGAATGTGCCAACTTCAGAGCCTGCCATATCAGCTTGCTTAGCTTGAGTGAACAATCGGTTATTAGCGACTTCACCAAAATCCCAGCCTTCGCCATAAAAGTAGTTGTCAGGGTCAACAGCTTGCACCGCTTCACGCGCTGCTAAAATTGATGATTTAGGCATGTGCCCCATAACATCAAAGCGAAAGCTGTCGTAACCAAAATCACGGGCAAGAATGACCAGTGAATCGCTAACAAACTTGTCCATCATCACATGTTCAGTCGCGGTGTTTTCACAACAGGTTGAACGCTCGATATCCCCCGTTATTTCACTGTATCTGTGGTAATAACCCGGCACGAGTTTATCAAACACTGATTTTTCCCAAATGCCTGATGACGTTGTATGGTTGTATACCACATCAAGAACCACGCGAAGGCCGATCTCTTGAAGTGACTGTACCATGGCGCGTGTCTCTTTAACTCGGGCAACCCCTTCACTGCTTGATGCATACGAACCTTCTGGGGCAATAAAGTGATGCGGGTCGTAACCCCAGTTAAAACCGTCTAAATCACGCATCGCGCTGGCAAGTGCTTGAGCATCATCAGAACCCGGAAAGTAGCTTTGCATTAAATGAGCAATGATGCTGTTTTTATTTTCGATTTTACAAGCATCGGCGGCATCGTCTATTCGCTCACATAACTTACCTAGGGTGTCAGTGATTTCAACGCGCTTATCCGCATCTTCTTCAATGGTGCCAATGTCTGTTACAGGGAGTAAGTGAAAATGCGTTAAACCTTTGTCAGCTAGTTGCTTAAGGTGCTGCATAGGGATGCTTTCAAGCTCAGTAAATGCTAAATATTTACCTTGGTTTGCTGCGCTTACTGACGTATCGCGAATACTAAAATCACGTACATGACCTTCATAGATAATGGCATCTTCCGGGTTGGTAATTGTTGGTACACTGCGCTCATCCCAGCCTTGTGGTTTGGTATCGTCATCATTTAAGTTGATCAACTGCGAATACAGGCCATTGCTTGATACATTCAGTGAGTAAGGATCGGTACTCCATAAACTTTCAATCGCTTGAGTAGTAGGGTGGTAAACATCAAACGCATAGCGGTAATAATGACGGTCGTATTTGCTGTCTAAACTCACTGACCAAATACCTGTATTGCTGTCTAACGTCATGGCAGTGCTATGTACTTGTGCTTTATCGGCGTCAAATACATTAAGCATCATATTGCTAGCGGTTGGTGCCCATACTGAAACATCAATTGCATTGTTATTATAATGCACGCCTAGAATGGCTTCATTTGCGTCGTTTTCACCTTGGGTGTAAAGTGCATCAAGGGCTTTGGCGGTTTGCACAAAACTTGCTTCAAGTAGCTTGCCTTCTGCATCGTAGCCCGCTACAACGAGCTGTTGTTTTATAAGTTGTTTTGCAGTAGCGGCATCCCAATTACCTTGATAGGCAGTCCAATCTGTTAAGTGCGGTACTTTCGCTGCTTGTGCATCGGTTAAACTCGTTGCCATTAATTCAACGGTTTCACCATTTAAGCCAGTATCAACATCAACAACCAAATCGGCAGCAGCTGATGAATGCAGCTTAATAATCTGCGTAAGCTCATTGCTTGGCTTATACAGCACAGTATTTAAATCAATCCAGTGTGCTGATGCACCGTCAATTGCAACGGGGCGTTCGCCAAGCGCTTCTACTGGGTATTCAAATACTGTTGGCTCACCGTCAAAGGTAAAGTTCATACGTACAAAACGCTCGTCGTCCTGCATCAGTGGCATGGTTAAATCCACATCACCATGGGCTTTACCTGAACCTTCTGTGCCAATATGAATAATAAAATTAGCGCACTCGGTATAACCGTCTTTTAGCGCGACAATCCAATAAGCTCCATAGTTTGGATCGACACCATTATATTCATGGCCATTAGCCCAATCGGTGGCATCAAACGGCGGCGCGTAAGCATCACAGCCGTCGGTATTCCAAGAGTGTAAACGATAGCCTTCATAACCCTTATTTTCTGGGCGCTTATAAAATAAAATAGCCTCACCTTCGCCTGCAAATACCACAGGGTCTGGTAAGTCGGGGTTATAGCCACTGGTACAGCTTTCATTATTTGCATCTGGAAACAGCGGTGCGTCACAAGAGATAGGCTCAGGATCAACACATTGAGTGCCTGCTGCATTAGGGACTTGCGGTACATCACAAGTCAATAAGGCTTGGCCTGCTTTTACATCGCTACTGCCTGAGCCTCCACAGCCAAACAGTAGTGTTAAGCTCACTGCTAATAGCAAATGAGTCAATTTAGTTATTTTATTCATTATTTATGCTCCAATTTGCTATTAGTGGCTATAGGTAAAACCTAAATAAACCTGACGACCAAAGTACTGGGTAGTACCGGTGATGTTTTCATTGCCAAAGTAACTTTGGGTTGGTTCATCAGTAAGATTATTAACCTGTAGCAACATGCCAAATGAGTCTGTAAATTGATAAGAGGTTTGAAAATCGACCACGGTCTCGGCATCAAAATTAACCACTTGCTCATTGATCGCCACTTGCTCTGAAACAAAGTCTGAGCGGTAACGCACATTAAGGCGGGTTTCAAAATTATCTAAGCTGTAAAATAAAGTGCCGTTTAACACGTTTTTAGACAAACCAGGTAAACCTTGTGTAACCGTTTCACCACCTAAGCTGGTGATAGATTCAACTTCGCTCTCGGTGTATGAATAGCTACCGTTAAACCCAAGGCCATCAAACGGGGCGGGTAAAAACGAAAATACTTGCGTGTAGGCAAGTTCAATACCGCGAATATAACCGCCATTGGCGTTATTTACCGCCGTTGTGTAAGTGCCGTTAGTTGTGGCAACTTGCTCACCACTGACTGGATTTTCTATATAGTCAGGGACGTTAAAACCATTACCTTTAAAGTCAAACCCTTCAATGGCGATGGTATCGATAAACGAATCGATGTTTTTATAGAAACCAGCGATCACTAGCGCACCATCTGACTCATCAAAATAATGCTCGTAAGAGATATCGTATTGGTCGGCATAAAATGGTTTTAAGAATGGATTATTGGTACTTGAGCCGTTAATTTTGCCACTGGTTTTATCAGCTTGCGCACTGGCGTCCCCCGCTAGGCGATTAATCGGTGGGCGCGACATTACTTTAGCCGCCGCAAAGCGTAATTGCGTGTTATCCGTTAGCTGAAAGTTTAAATTAAGGGATGGCAGATAATCGGTATAAGTTGTGCCAAGTACATTAGGTAAATAATTTTTATTTATGATGCCGATACTGTCGGTAATGTTTTGTGCACCGAGTGATAAATCACCATTAACATTTTCTAAAATAGTGGCCGATTGGTCGGTATCAACACGGCGAATACCAATATTACCCAGTACCGGCATAGTACCAATTTCAGTATTAATATTAAGCATGGCGTAGGCTGAAAGCACTTCCTCATATACTGAGCCACTTTGTAACATGGTCCATGAGTAGTTAGTGGTATAGCCTTGCGAGTCAACTACCCCATCTGCATTACCCCAAGTTTTAACTGGCTCTGGTGCGCCTTCAGGAAACCAAGCATTAAGCGCTTTGTCTAAATCAATCGCCAAATATGATGGGAAATAACTAAAGTCACCTTCCCAGTCAACAACATTTACCATGTCATTGGTTAAACGCAGTGGCGGCTCACTCACTGAAAAATCACCATCATTACCGTATTCAAACACTGAGCGGTTATTGCTGTATTCGCGATCTGAATAACGCGCGCCAAATTCAACAGAGCTAAACCAGCTGTTATTCAGCTCGTATTTAAAATCAAGGCGATAAGCGCTTACTTCATCTTCATTTTGATAAGGGTAAATACCGTATTTACTAACCATTACTCGGTCGATATCGCTAAATGCAGCCGCTTGATTAAAGCCTACATCAGGTAAATTTAAACCATTAAGTTGGTAGTTTATTGATACGTTTTTATCTAACACAGGTTCTTCGGCTGAGGCGTCTTCGGCAACCAACGCCCACAATAAGCCATTGCGAAAGTTACTTTTAGCCCGTGACAGCGACACATCAACATTAACGTTTAAACGTTCTGTCACTTGCCAATCGGCGTTAACACCGTAGCTATCTACTTCATCAAAGTCTTGATTATCATCATTCACAATTTCAACGCGAGTGTAGCCTTTTGAAGTACGATTAACAGAGGCACCAACTACTGAATTTCCCTCTAGCTGAGCGTTTGTATAAGTGGCCGTTGGGCCACCTAATTTCACTCGTAACCCACGGGCAAATGACTCAGTATCAAAGCGTGATAAAAACACGTCCCCTTTTAATTTAAAATTATCCACCGGTGCCCATTCAATCGCCGCCATATAACCGTTACGGGTTTCTTCTCCACCTAAATGCTGAAGCTCAAAACCTTCGCTGATATACTCATTTTCAGGTTTAAGTTCGGGGCCATTAGTATCATTTGCAACACCATCAACGTCTTTATTATCGTTATAGGCAAGGCCAATAAACTGTGTTGCTACGCTGGGTTGAAATAACCGTGCATAACCAAGTGCTACACCTAAAGTATCGTCAAGATATTTACCTTGATAGGAAAAACTAATGCGGTCGCCAAACTCAGTGGCATCGTTCACCTCTGACGCTCGGTCGTTGTACATACCTCTGGCGTTAACCACAAACTTATGTTGCTGATCATTATCAAGCGGGCTAGCTGTTTGCAGTTCTACCGTACCTGCAACACCACCTTCGATAAGCGATGCTTTTGGTGATTTATACACGGCTGCTGAGCTGATCAATTCAGACGGATATTGGTCAAACTCAATACTACGGCTGCCACTAGTTGATACTTGTTCACGGCCATTTAAAGTTGAAAATACAAATCCACCGGACATACCGCGAATGTTGATTTCTGCCGCCTGCCCGCCGGTTCGTACCGCTGAGATCCCCGGTAACCGAGTGAGCGCATCAGCCATAGATACATCAGGCAAAGCACCTAAGTCATCCGCCGATAACTGCTCAGATACCGTATCAGTAAAGCGTTTTTGATTAAGTGATTGGATTAAACTACGACTAAAGCCACGCACTTCAATGACTTCAAGATCTTCTTCTAGTTGTGGTTTTTTTACGGTACTTTGCGCGTCACTTTCAACCGCAGCTAATACACTGCTGGCTGCAAACATTGCGAGCATTAACGCACTTAGTTTGAATTTCCCCATGAGCTTTCTACCCTATTGATTTTATAATTGTGTGCTGTTTGTTTTGAAATTATGGATAAAATAAAACCAATAAAGTGTAACTAAAAAGTAAAATAAGTGTGATGAATACGTATGCAGCAGTAAGGGCAATAGCTAGCAAGGTGAGGAACTTAGTTTAGAAGTGCTGCGATCATGTAGATAACGTAAAATAAATCGACTGACTAACGGAATAACTCAGTCATAAGCCACTATTACACAGGTGAATTAGAAATTGCTAAAAACAGCTTTAAAGGGAAGTAGTAAGGATTAGTTAAGTTTAATAAACTACACCATTAGCACCACCCTTATTGCTAGACCAATAAAAATCACCGCTAATATTTTATCAAACCATGGGGATGATTTAGTAAAAGCAAAGCGCTTCTTTGAAAGCTCTGTCAATGCTGCAACAATCAGATACCAGCCAGTATCAATAGTAAAAACCGTTAAGCACATAATCAAACCGACCTTAAAACTGAGATTGGCAGGATCTATAAACTGTGAAAACAGGGCTAAAAAGAATACCGCTAATTTAGGATTTAGAAACGCAATAGCAAAGCCGTCTTGCAAAGCTTGTTTTGCACTGCCACTTTGCTGAGCCACTTTTAACTCACTATTACTTGGTTTAGCTAATAAGATTTTAACCCCTAAATATGCCAAGTACGCTGCACCTAAGTAAACTAACACTTGATACACAGTAGGAAATTGCAACATTAGTGCACCAAGGCCAAGTAACGATGCTGCAGCATAAAAACCGACGCCAACACCATGACTCAGCGCTGCCAACATGCCGTTCTTCATACTGCCATGAATGCTGTGTTTTAACACCACAGCCAAACTTGGCCCAGGAGACATTGCACCCATCATACAAATGGCGACTAAGCTTAGCCACAGTGATAACGTCATTTATATTCCTTATAGTTCTTCATTTTCAATAAGTAAGATGTATGCATAAACTTGGCCGTATAATCCTGTAGAGGCGCTAACATTTATTACTTTCCAGCTATCTTGGTTTAATTGATAAATTCGCTCATTAAGTGCGTCAATATCAATACCGCCTCTAAAAAAGCCACGCTGCTTTTTAAACTCAATTATTTTCTGCATGGCTGTATCGCTTATAATTGATACTCAAAATCATAAATGTGTATACCTGCTTCGATGCGAATTGCCATTTTTCCGCTAAGGCCTGCAAGTTCATTACTGCCAGAATCTGGCACCACGTTTAAAATTAATGAATCTTGGCCTTTATCCATAGTGCCAAAATGTTGCAGCACAAAGCTGCCTTGAAGACCTGCAAGTGTGCCAACTACTTGTTCAATTGCCACATAACCGGCACTGCCTTGAGTTGCGGTCATGGCACTGAGCATTTCGCCAGTGCTGGTTGCATCAAGCTCACCTGTAAACGTTTTATCAATCGACATACGACCCAGGTTTACGCCATCAATGCCCTTTGCATAACCTTCAATAGGATTGAGTTTAACGTTAAATTCGCCCGTTACTTTTTCAGTTGTCATGGTTAGTCCCTTAGTTAGTTATTGAAATTATGATTTAAGTAACCATATCTATACCCTATTCATCTAAAAGAATCCACTATGAGCAATAGTAAAACCGAGCAAAAAGACAAAGCTGCTTTTAGTAGTTTAATTCCTATTTTTCAGTTTATTAAGCCGTATAAATGGGTGGTTTTTGCAGCTCTTGCAGCATTACTTGTTACTGCCGGGGTTAATTTATCATTGGGCCAAGGAGTTAAATTTGTTATTGATCACGGCTTTATTGCGGGCTCTCAAGAACAATTAAAACAAGCCATAATCGTGCTAATTGGCTTGATCAGCTTATTAGCCATAGGAACATTCAGCCGTTTTTATTTAATGTCATGGATTGGTGAGCGCGTCAGTAATGATATTCGTAAAGCGGTATTTGATCGCATAGTCACCCTGCACCCGAGTTACTTTGAAGAAAACCGCAGTGGCGAGTTAATGTCGCGCTTAACAACCGACACCACTTTGTTGCAATCAATCATTGGCTCGTCATTTTCAATGGCACTGCGCAGCGCTCTGATGCTAGTCGGTGGTTTAGCCATGTTGTTATTTACTAACTTAAAACTCACTTTAGTTGTAGTTGCCTGTGTGCCGCTGGTGTTAGTACCCATGATGATTTTTGGTAAAAAAGTACGCAAACTTGCCAGCTCCAGCCAAGATGCGATTGCCGATATCAGCACTTATGCGGGAGAAATAATTCAAAATATTAAAGTAGTGCAAAGCTATAGCCACGAACAACGCGAACAACACGCTTTTGCACTAGAGACCGAAAAAGCCTTTAACGTTGCGAAAAGCCGCATTAAACAGCGCTCATTTTTAATTGCTGCAGTAATATTTTTGACCTTTAGCGCAATTAGCGTGATGCTGTGGATAGGTGGTAGTGATGTACTGGCAGGCACAATGACTGGCGGTGAGTTAGGTGCATTTGTGTTTTACGCCATTATGGTCGCGATGTCGGTAGCAACCGTTGCTGAGGTATATGGCGAGCTACAACGTGCAGCGGGCGCTGCGGCGCGATTACTTGAACTGCTCGCGGTTAAAAGTGAGATCACGAACCCTACAGCACCACAAGATCAGTTATTACATAACAACTCTAACGCTCCAGCCATTAGTCTTGATAAAGTAACTTTTAATTATCCATCGCGTCCTGATGTGAGCGCCTTAAAAACTATTTCATTAACGATTGAACAAGGCCAAACAGTAGCAATCGTTGGTCCGTCAGGTGCTGGTAAAACCACGTTATTTGAATTACTACAACGCTTTTATGACCCTGCCGGTGGCGACATTAAGTTTCATAATATTAATATCAAAGATCTATCCCTTAATACACTCAGAAACAGCATGGGCATGGTGGCACAAAACCCGATTTTATTTAGCTCTGATGTGATGCATAACATTCGTTATGGCAACCCAGATGCAAGCGACGAACAAGTATATGCTGCCGCTAAGCATGCTCACGCGGATGAATTTATTGCACAATTACCTAACGGCTACGAGAGCTTTTTAGGCGAGCAAGGGGTGCGCTTATCAGGCGGCCAAAAACAACGAATTGTATTAGCAAGAGCAATATTAAAAGACCCAGAAATACTGTTACTCGATGAAGCAACCAGCGCTTTAGATGCGCAAAGTGAGCATCATGTACAAGCTGCGCTTGAACATTTAATGCAAAACCGTACTACGCTTATCATTGCCCACCGCCTCGCCACAGTAAAACATGCTGATATGATAGTGGTAATGGAGCACGGAGAGATAATCGCAACAGGTACTCATCAACAATTGCTAGCGAGTAATCCACTTTATCAAAAATTATGTGAGCTGCAGTTTAATAGGGATTGAAGCGG
>NZ_JACJEQ010000035.1:0-42211 GCF_014164125.1 Pseudoalteromonas sp. SG44-8
GCGCAGGACAAGTGTTGCCCAGGACCATACAAGCAAATTAGCCTTCAACATGGCTATCAGCAAACATTGAATTTAAAAAGCACCTTGATAACCCGCTTTGCATTAACTGTTTTAAATAACCTAGCAGGTCATCCTATTAAAATGACAATGCCACACTCATTTCATAACTTTGTGGCTCTTTCCTTACGTCATAGTAGCTATCTGGCGCATAGGTAGGGTTATAATGCTGTTTATCAAACATATTTTTTACACCAATAGTCCATTGCCACGCACTTTGCTTACTAGGGCGATAACTCAAGTGAGCATCCAAAGTCCAGTAGCTACCTTTATTATCTCGTTGTGCAATTTCTGGCACTTTTACACTGGTATGATAGCTTAGGCTTTGGTTACGCCGACTAAGGTAATTAATTCCCGCATAAAATGAAAATTGCTCATCCTCCATAAACAGCAGCCAATTTAATGTATCTTTTGCCAATGACGCTTGCTCTGAATTAACTCGGGTATAATTAAATGAAGTACTAATGCGGTTAAAGTGAGACCAATCTGCATAATATTGATTATTCCACTCAACTTCATATCCAGGAACGTGTAATTGCTCACTGCTATTTTCGTAAGGCTTACCATTTACAGACTGAATAAACTCACTCAAATAACTGCTAAACCCGCGCAGAGTAATATTATTATTAGCTGAAAAATGATAAACCCACTCACCTTCAAATGTCTCTATTTGTTCAGGATTTAGATTTGGATTTCCTGATATATTATTGTCACTGCGCACTTCATATTGCTGTAAAAAAGTAGGCGCTCGAAAAGCCGTTCCCCATATCAATTTACCAGACCACTGTTCATTACCTTGATAAGTCACAGCAATCCGCGGAGAAGTTTCTGAGCTGAACTCAGGGTAGTCATCAACCCGCACACCAACCGTCAATCCTAAGCGTTGCTCAAAAAATAGTGATTCTTGTTGAAAGTAAATAGCCCGATTATGGCTTGATGGTGTTAAGTCACCATCTCGAATCACCCTTGATTCATACTCATTAACTTCTACCGCGTTTTGTTTTTTTATCGTCTCATGATATTCACCAACTTGACGTTGTTGAAAGGTCAGCCCCACAATAGCATGGTGATTTGGATTAAACGCGTAACTCCACTGACTGCGCACACCATTTGATGTGGAATCCAAGTCTGAGTCAGAATAAAAATCAATATTGCCCTGCAGATCGGTAATCGTACGTTCAAAGTAGCGCTTCACCTTGTAGGTATACAATTGATTTTCTATCGATAATTTATCAAAGCTAAGTTTATTTTGGATGTGCGCACTGAGTGTTTGATAGCGTTGAGATTTATATTGATTTGACGAATAATGAGGATACTCTGTCGTGTAATCATCATAATTTATACCAAATTGCCACTGCTCATTGCGTAAAGACACTCCCAGACTTTTAGCATCAACATTATTATCATGCGTTGATGCAAAACCGTTGCGGTCATATTGTTGAGGATAGCCTTTGCTATCTAAGAGTCGCCCTGACAAAACAAATGTTCCGCCCGCAAACTCTTTCCCCGTATTGATAGTAGCTGATTTACGATCGTAACTGCCAACCCCTGCTGAGATGAGAGTTCGTTCAGGCGCTTTTGCTTTCGTAAAAATAGAAATCAAACCTGAATATGCATCACCACCATATAACGCAGATCCTGGTCCGCGGATAACTTCTATTCGCTCAATATTATTTATTTGTATCTGTTCATCAGGAGACCAGCCTCCAATTAAACCTTCCCGCTGAGGTACGCCATCAATAGTTAACATTACTTTGCTGTTTCGACCTGATGGAATGCCTCGGATCCACACCATGTCTCGGCCATTTCGCCGCGATAGTATTTGTACGCCAGGCAACATTTTCAATATATCTGATAGCGTTCGCGCGCCCATACTTGCAATTTGAGTGGCGTTAACTGAGCTAATAATATTCGGCGCTTGGCTTATCTTTTTTACGGTTTGTGACGGGCTCATAACTTCAATGTTAAGTAGGCTCTCAAGCGGGATCTCAAATAGGTTAGTATCTTGCTCATTACTATATGAAAAACTTGGCAAAGCTGCCAAGCACATAACTAATGAATTAAGCGGCAAATAACGAGTCAAACGTTTAGGCTTCATATCATACTTAATAAAACTAATAACCATAAAAAGGCTAGCTTAATTACCACTATATTGCCACAAGACAACACCAAGTTTTTACTCTAGTTGATTAATTTTTTTGAAATTAATAGCAAAACAACTATAAGAATAAATGCGCAGGAAGGTACACTTCTTGGCGCAGCAACTCTCGTCCTTGTTTAAGTGCATTGTTATACGAAGGTTTATTATCAGCATGAATGTAACCAAAGAAAAATTCAAAACCTTGCATATGCTGTTGATAATATAAACGCTGCATTGGGGATGCAAAGCCCTGTCCTCTAAATTGCCCAGTAATAAAAATATCACTGATTAGTAAACCGTTAAACCCTAGCTCATCGCTCGACTCAGCCATTATCATACCCAGTGGCTTGCCTCTATAAAACGCCGCGCTGCACAATCCGGCTGCAATAGCTTCGCTGATATCGTCTTTTTCGCTAATTGGTACTATTGTTGCCATTTCAGGATGCTGCATTAAAAACTGAGTATAGTCACGCTCATACCAAGGCCAATCTTTATCAAGTTCAAACGGCTGCAATGCAATATCTGCACAGAGTAATTCATCAACAGTCAGTTTAGGATCTTGTGCTGCTAACAATGAATCAACAGCGCGGCTACCGGCCAAACTTAGCAGTTGTTTGGCTGGTATTGATCCTGGTGCTGGCCATACACAAATATATCTAGGCGTACACCAGCAAAATACCTTACTAATATAGCGGACCAGCTGTGCAAGTAATGGTTCTGATAACGGATGCTCACTAAACACTTCAAACATAGTCTCGTCATCATCATTACGACAAACACTGACTATAAATAAGCTACCATCATCAGCTTCTACAACTTGCGCGTATAGATCATCATCTGGCACGCTGTCACTAATTGCCCGCCTTTGACGAAGCTCGGCAAAATGCTCTGCATTACAATCTTCATTCAGCGCAAGTAAGTCTTCACACTCTTTAGCGATTGCTTTTTCAGTATCTAAACCTATAATTTTATTTAAATTATAAGTTTTTAAAACTCCCTGACCTAAGCGACGTAAACATTTTTCATCAATTTTATATAATGGATAATGACGCATAACTTCCCTTTAATGACTGTTTTTAGTTAATATGGGGACAATAAAGACGTAAATCAACTAAATGATAATTAAGTGATTAATGAGCTCTTTGTAATACGCAATAACGGTTGGTCTATGCATCTAGCAGCAACATATAAAATGCCTGAAAGATTATATTTATTATCTTGCTATCGGCCTTATTCACTCCTATAGTCTGCAAATTATCACTCCTTAATTTTGAATTACTTTGTCTATTAAATCCCGCGTTCCTGTCAGTCAGTTTGGTGAATTATTAGGTTATGCGCCTGGTAATGTTGCTGTTTATTCGTCTGATTACGATACAGCTGACGAAACAATTTATCCTAACCGTAGCGCCTATCGTAGTTACCTCGATGGTATTTACATGGGCTATAAATGGCAATGTGTTGAATTTGCGCGACGCTGGATGTATCTCAATCATGGCTATATTTTTGATGATGTTGCAATGGCTTACGATATTTTTGAGCTACGCTCAGTGCGTGACATAAACAATCAAACCAGGTTGCCTTTACAAGCATTTCGTAATGGTGCAAAACACCACCCAGTGGTAGGAAGTTTACTCATTTGGGAAGAAGGCGGTGAATTTGAAGAAACTGGCCATGTTGCGGTGGTGGTTGAAGTACATCAGGATAAAATTCGTCTTGCTGAACAAAACGTGGCCCATCAGCTATGGCCGCAAGATCAACAGTGGTGTCGCGAACTCAAAGCGAAAGTCACAAAAGAAGGTGACTACTGGATTGAGTGCTCTTACAGTGACGCCACTATTTTAGGCTGGATGACACAAACTGAGTACAGCGAATTTAGTGAACCTACGCCTGAAATAAACACTGATCTGTTTGCCATAAAAGCCCAATATGCAACTGATTATGGGCAAGCCACTAAGTCATGGCTTAACATTGCCAATGACGATGAAGCAGCCTACGTAGAAATGATGCAAGGGCATAAATTGACTTCAGTTAATGCTGATCAACATCATTATTTTACAATTTCAAAAACCGCTCAACAAACTATTGAACATGCTACCAATGAATTACATGGCTTGTTTATGCATGCAACAGACTATGTACTGCAGCATCCTGAGCTATTAAAAAAGTTTAATTTACCCGATGCGGTGCTCAATAAGATTCGCCAATCATGGGATAATCGCTTAAATCAACTGATCACCAGTCGATTTGATTTTGCATTAACTCCCGCAGGCTTGAAAGTCTATGAATACAACTGCGATTCAGCATCGTGCTATATGGAAAGTGGCAAAGTACAAGGTAAATGGGCCAAACACTTTGGTGTTAAAACGGGTATTGATGCCGGCCATGATTTATTTAAAGATTTAGTAAGGGCATGGCGAAAAAGTGAAGTAAACGGCCTTGTCCATATATTGCAAGATGATGAGCCAGAAGAACATTACCATGCATTGTTTATGAAAGAAGCTATTGAAGCCGCTGGTTTTGAGTGCAAAGTAATCATTGGTTTGACTGATTTACACTGGGACGCAGCGGGTAATATTGTTGACGCTGATGGCGAAAAACTCAGTTACGTTTGGAAAACATGGTCATGGGAAACCGCTCTTGATCAAATAAGACTAGAGTGTGAGGCTGATCAATCCCAAAGCGATGATTTTGAGCCGCACTGGCAATCTGGTAAAACCCCACGTTTGGTCGATGTATTACTTCGTAAAAATGTGATGGTTTTTGAGCCGCTGTGGACATTAATACCCAGTAATAAAGCAATTTTGCCAGTACTGTGGAGTTTATTTCCAAATCATCCGTTTTTACTCAATACTGCATTTGATTTAAATGATGAACTATTGCAAACAGGCTATGTCGTTAAACCGATTGTTGGTCGATGCGGTGCAAATATTCAACTCGTTGATGAACAACAACACGTAATAGAAAAAACAACGGGTCATTTTGCCTCTCAAGAGCAAATATACCAGCAGTTATTTGCCCTTCCTAAAGTAGCTGATTACTTTGTGCAAATATGTAGTTTTACCGCAGCAGGTAAATACGCTGGTGCTGGCGTACGCGTTGATAAAAGCATGATTATAAACGGCCACAGCGATTGTATGGCACTGCGTATCAGCGATGATAGTTACTTTTAATTAAACGTGCTTTAACCTCAATTTTGAGCGCATATCAAACCCAACAAGTAGCCTGTTTACTGCTACTTGTTGGGTAAATAAAGTGACATAAACCACCAAGCAAGGACTCAGCATAAAATTAAAAGTGGCATCGCACCGTTGGCGCTAGCATTTACGCCCGCTCATCTTTTGGTGAGTCCATCACTACATGCGAAGTGATCGTTCGTACCTGTGGGATTGATCCTAAAACATCAGCATGGAATGCTTTATAAGACTTAATATCAGCGGTTTCTACTCTAAGTAAATATTCAAATGCTCCTGTGACATTATGGCACTCTTTAACTTCATCAATAAACTCAAGTGCTTGTTCAAAAGCTCGTTGTGATTTCGTAGAGTGCTCATTTAAACCCACCCCCACATACGCGACAAAACCAAGTCCAAACGCTTGATTATTAATAACTGCTCGGTAGCCTTTGATCACACCTGCTTTTTCTAACTCTTGTACACGGCGCAAGCATGCTGATGGGGATAAACCAACCAAATCAGCAAGTTCAGCGTTGGCAATTCGACCACTGCGCTTTAATTCTTGCAATATCCTGTCGTTAATTCGATCTTTTTTCATATTAAGTTGCTAAAGTAAATTTATAATAGATTAATAAGCGCAAAAATTGCGAGCCATACAAAATATAATTGCACAATCATTATCAACTGAGCAACTATAAATGAATATTGAATTGGTATCAGCATTAGCATTATTTGCACTTGTATCTTCCATCACCCCAGGTCCTAACAACCTGATGTTAATGAACTCAGGCGCTAACTTTGGTTTTAAACGTTCATTGCCACATTTACTCGGCGTAACAATTGGCTTTGTGATCATGCTCGTATTGGTTGGTTTAGGTGTCATGCAATTGTTTGACTTTTTTCCATGGAGTTACCAGCTATTAAAAGTGCTTTGCATGGCTTATTTGCTTTATCTTGCTTATAAAATTGCCAGTAATAAAACTCCTATCGGTTCTAAAAATAGCGATACTAGACCTTTTTCTTTTGTACAAGCATCTTTATTTCAATGGGTTAACCCGAAAGCCTGGACTATGGCATTAAGTGCAGTAAGTGTTTATGCCCCATCCAAAGGAATTGGCGCAGTGGTACTTGTAGGCCTTATTTTCGGTATAGTTAATTTACCCTGTGTCTGCTCATGGACGTTAGTCGGACAAAGGCTACAAGTATGGCTAAAAGATCGCAAGCGCCTACAAGCATTCAATATTTTTATGGCTGTATTGTTAGTCGCCTCGGTACTTTTTAGTATGCTGTGAGTAATAAAACAAATAAACGCCTTAACAATGGCAACTTGGTTAAGTTGCCATTGTTAACCTCAATTTCGGATAACAAATCAATTTCCAGCAGCTAACTTATAAACCCCTCGCGAACTAAAACTTTGATCTACTGCAACATGACTATGCTTGCCTCGTGCAATTATGGAGAGACTTGCAAACAGTACTGACACTTATCTATATTCATGAAAAGGGATGGCTAATGACGAATAAAGCAATAGCGAAGTTTAATATTTCTGCAACCGCAGCAAGTAATTTCCAACATGAAGCTGACGCAACGGCTGATTTTTGGAGCAATAAACCACTTAATACCTTGCCCCCTCATGATTTTATTGCTCCTTATGCACGTCATAAAACGCTGCCTACACCCGGTATAGAAAAACGTAATGCTTGGATCATTGGTGGAGGTATTGGTGGCCTAGCAGCGGCATTTTATCTTATTCGTGATGGCCATATGAGCGCTGAAAATATTACCATTTTGGAAGAAATGGATATTGAAGGCGGTTCAATGGATGGCGCGGGTAACCCTGAAGACGGCTATATTATTCGTGGTGGCCGTGAAATGAACTGGAATTACGACACCTTGTGGGATCTGTTTCAAGACGTTCCCGCTGTTGAACTGCCCGAAGGCTATTCTGTGCTTGATGAGTACCGTTTAATTAATGATAACGACGCTAATTACTCACAAGCCCGTTTAATAAATAAATGCGGTGAGATACTCGATGCAAGTGACTTTGGCCTGAATAAAGCCCAGCAATGGGAGCTGATCCGTTTAATGCTCAAGCGCAAAGAAGAGCTTGACGATCTCAGCATTGAAGACTATTTCAGCAAAGGTTTTTTACAAAGCAATTTTTGGTTTTTATTTCGTACTATGTTTGCCTTTAAAAATTGTCATAGCTTGTTAGAAACTAAACTGTATTTGCATCGCTTTCTTGATTCTATTGATGGCTTTGCCGACATGTCTGTTTTACTTTTTCCTAAATATAATCAATACGATACCTTTATTAAACCGCTTGCTAATTTATTACGAGACAAAGGCGTAAATTTTCAATTTGCAAGCCGTGTAAACGATCTGGATATAACATTTACTGGTAATAAAAAAACCGTAACGGGGATCCATGCCACTGTAAAAGGTGAAGCACAGCATATTAACGTTGCTTCAGACGATTTAGTTTATGCACTAACGGGTTCAATGACAGAGCATACAGCTTATGGCGACATGCAAAATGTACCCGAACTGAACTGTGAAAAACATGATCCCGGCGAAAATAGCGGGTGGAATTTATGGAAAAACCTCGCGAAGAAATCAGCTGTTTTTGGTAAACCCGAAAAATTTTATGGCGATATTGATAAGTCTATGTGGGAGTCAGCCACACTGACTTGCAAGCCATCCCCACTTATAGATAAGCTAAAGACATTATCAGTAAACGATCCTTACTCTGGTCGCACGGTAACTGGCGGCATTATTACTTTTACAGACTCTAACTGGCTATTGAGTGTAACGTGTAACCGCCAACCTCATTTTCCAGATCAACCCGATGATACGTTAGTACTTTGGGTCTATGGTTTATTAATGGACAAACAAGGTAATCGTATCGTTAAAACAATGCCACAATGTAGCGGTGAAGAAATAATTACGGAGCTTTGCTACCATTTGGGCATTGAACAGCAGCTTGATGAAATCATTGCCAATACCAAGATACGTACAGCGCTAATGCCTTATATCACAGCTCAATTTATGACTCGTGCAGCTGGTGACAGACCCACCTCAGTTCCTGAAGGTTGTACAAACTTAGGTTTGATTGGTCAATTTGTTGAAACCCACAACGATATTATATTCACGATGGAAGCCTCTATTCGTACAGCACGTATTGGGGTATATAAGTTACTTAATATCCCTAAACAAGTGCCCGACATTAGCCCAACCCAATATGATATTCGTAACCTAATTAAAGGAGCTAGAGCGCTCAACAGCGGCAAGCCCTTTATTGGCGAGCGGTTATTACACCGCCTGCTTGATAAAACCTACTTTGCTCATATTTTACCGCCATTACCAGAGCCAAGTAGTAAAGAACAAACCCATTTTGAAGCAGAAATGCATGAGCTACTGGGCAAAGGCAACTCGGCGATACATAAATTTTCAAACTGGGTTGGTACACTAAGGGATAATTTTTCGCATAAAGATAAATAATCTGAGCTTCGGAGAGTAAATATATCTCCAGTGGCTATAAATCTAAACCAGCTGATGACCAAGCTAAAAACTATTCCTATACAAAAAACCAAAGCCTTAATCTTGATAAAGTGCAATAAGAAAAAATAAGGCTAGAATGATTAATAATATGAGCTCTGGATAATCCATCTATCTCCAGTAGCTATTTTAGTAAACCTTTTAACCAAAGTTCTAGTTAGTGATTTCACGGGAGCCAAAATGAGCCAAACAGTTGCAGATTTAATGACATCAGATCCATTTGCCGTAAGTGCAGAAAACACCCTACACGACGCACATAATCTAATGAAGGAAAAAAATATCCGCCATATTCCGGTAATTGATAACAATGGCGAACTAGTGGGTATGTTGACACAAAAAATCATGATTGCCCAAGTGATGAATATTATGGCTAATTACAGTCCTAGCGCACTTGAACGAAAGGAAAAACAAACGAAAATACACACTATTATGGCAACCGATTTTGCCACTGTACTAGCAACCCAACCACTGCAAGATGTTGCTCGGTTTTTTGTTGATAACCGCCATGGTTGCATGCCTGTGATCACTGAAAAAAATAAACTCGTGGGTATACTTACCTCGTCCGACTTTGTGCGCCTAGCGGCCGCTTTATTATCTTAATGCAAGGTGATAATAAGACCGCTATCCGTATAAAATGAATATAAACTCGTATAATAGTGTATGCCAAGTAGTCATTGGCACACACTACAGCCAGCCTTTGTGTTTAAAAAATAAATAAGGGGCAAAGCCCGATAGCAACATAATGCCAATTGCAAATGGGTAACCCCATTCCCATTGCAGCTCAGGCATTATATTAAAGTTCATCCCATATACACTGGCTACTACGGTAGGTGGTAAAAAAACCACCGAAGCAATAGAGAAGGTTTTGATAATTTGATTTTGTTCAATGTTAATAAAACCTTGTGTTGAATCCATCAAAAAGTTCACCTTATCAAACAAAAAGGTACAGTGAGACATTAGCGTATCTATATCAAGTACAATTTCTCGTAGTGATTCGCGATCCTCATTTTGTACACCTAAACGACGTATTAAAAACGAAATATTGCGCCGCGTATCCATTAAACACAAACGCACTTTCCCATTCGCATCCTCTAAACGCGCGATACGACTAACCGCTTCTTCTAGATCAGAGTCATCTTCTTCTAGTACATATGCACTGAGCTTCTCTAACTGATGATGCATATCCTCGAGCATATCAGCATGGTTTTCGACTTTTTGATCGAATAATGTAACCAATAACTGTTTTGGCGTATCACACATTACTTGACCTTTACGTGCTCTTAAGCGTAACAATCGAAAGTCAGCCAGCTCGTCATCGCGAATGGTCAGCAAACAGTTATCCTGTAGTAAACAGGCAACTGTTACCGTATTAAAACGTCCTTCATTGGGCGACATAAACAATGCATGCACATGCAAGCCTTCATTGTCGATAAAACATCGCGATGAAGCTTCAATCTCTTGCACATCCCCTGACTCAGGAAAAGTTATATTGAGCGTTTTTGCGAGCGTATTTCGCTCATCTTCCGTTGGGTTGATTGTGTCAATCCAGTGTGCATTTCTGATTGATACTTCAAGAGAGGTATCGGATGAAGGCTCTAACTCTTTGATCACCCCCTGCTCGATAGAAAAAAATCTCAACATGCACTTCTCCTTTAATAACAAGATGAGTTGAGTATATGTAAGTGATGATTAATCAACAATGACAATACACTCCTGCATCTCAGTTATTATTAATAGTAAGCAATTCGCTAACACGTAACAGCACCTTTTGTTTTGCAGATTTTACAAAAAAGTGCATATTTTTCATGGCATATCAAAGAAAGCTTTCATCCCCCTCCTTTGAAAAAAATACAAAACATTAAATATCAGCAACTTAAAAAATAATTTTTATCGGCACAACCATTGCTTTATATAAACTAACGCATGTTCATAGACTTTATTAGACGCTGTGAACATTCCTTATAAATCAGGAGGAATAATGAGTAACAATAACGAAACAAACAAAATCGCTGAATTTACTGCCCCAGGTATGAATGAAGAATCTGCAAAAAATACCATTGCTACACTTGATAACCGCATGGTCGCACTGATCGATTTACAATTGACTCTAAAACATATTCATTGGAATGTAGTTGGCCCAAATTTTATTGGCGTGCATGAAATGCTCGACCCTCAGGTTGAAGTGATCAGAGCAATGACCGACACCATCGCCGAGCGAATCGCTACGTTGGGCGGAGTTCCAGTTGGTACTCCAAAATCGATAGTTGATCGTCGTTCATGGCAAGATTACTCAATTGGTAAGGGCTTGGTAAAAGATCACTTAGTTGCGCTTGATAAAGTATATAATGGGATTAATGGCGATCACCGAAGTGCGATTGGCAAGCTATCAGAGCTCGATCCGGTATCTGAGGATATGCTAATTAGCCAACTTGCCGATTTAGAACAGTTTCAATGGTTTGTGCGTGCACACTTAGAGTCGTCAACGGGCAAACTCAGCAGCTAATCTAGCGGTTTTGTGTTCAGTTTAAACTGACTAATTTATATTTAAAGTCAAAGATCGGGCTATTTAAAGCCTGATCTTTATTTATTACTGATCAACAATAATATCGCCACTTTTTGTTTATATTAGATCTTAAACTGACCTACTAAATTGCCTAAACTCTCCCCTCGACCAGCTAAGTGATGACTAACTGATGAGGTTGTTTTAATTGAACGTGTTAGCTCATTAACGATTTCTTGAATCGCAAAAACGTTACGGTTAATTTCCTCAGTTACACTACTTTGCTCTGTGGCAGCTGTAGCTATTTGCGTGCTCATATCGTTAATTGTGGTAACCGAGCTGGTTACCGCCCCTAAACTTTCAGAAATTGCGCGAGATGACTCAACTGAGCGATTGCAGCTTTGCTGGCTTGCCAACATTGCCTTTACCGCTGCTGTGACTAGCGTATGTAACTCATTAAGCATTTCATTAATCTCTAACGTGCTCTCTTGTGTACGACTGGCTAAACTTCTCACTTCATCAGCTACAACCGCAAAACCACGGCCTTGCTCGCCAGCCCTTGCAGCTTCAATAGCCGCATTAAGGGCCAATAAGTTAGTTTGCTCAGCAATGCCACCGATAACACTTAATACACTGTTAATTTTTTTAGATTGTTCACTTAATGAATTAACCTGTTCAGCAGCTTGATTAATCTCACTCATTAAATTTGAAACTTCTTCTAAAGAAACATCTACACATTTTTGAGCATTGGCAACATCTTGCGTGGCTGACTGGGTTGATACCGCCACTTGTGTGGTATTTTGCGCGACTTCCTGAGATGTTGCTGACATTTCGGTGATCGCCGTTGCTACCAGCTCAGTTTCATGATTATGGTTTACTAACTGATTTTCAATTAACTGTGTTTGTGTATTGATATCATTTGATGAATCTTTTACATCACGAGTTACATCTGCCACATTGGTGATAATGCTATGTAGTTTACTAACAAACACATTAAATGAATTACCCAATTGACCAATTTCATCGTTACTATGCACTTCTAAGCGCTTAGTCAGATCACCTTCGCCTTTTGCTATATCATCTAAGTTTTGCACCATATTTTGGATAGGCTTTACCATATTGTTTGCCGCAATTAAGGCAAAAAACACCGTCAACATCACCCAAAATAATGCAATTAATAACAGGGTCGTTACTTTTTCATTCATATGAGCTTGTATTGTTGCTTGGTACTTTGTTAGCTCAGCTTCAATATCATCCATATAAGCGCCCGTTCCTAGCATCCAATCTGTACCAGGAACCATCGCTGCATAACCCATTTTTTCAACTAACCCCGTTGTATTAGGCTTTTGAAAATCATAATAAAAAGCACCGCCACCTTGTCTTGCTTGCTCAAGTAATCCAACAATTATTTTTTTACCATTGGGATCGGTCATGGCTATTTTATTTTGCCCTTCAATTGCATCACCCAATAGAGCATGGAAAATACTAACGCCTTTTGTATCATAGATAAAAAAGTAACCATCTTTGCCAAAAGTGAGATCTCGCAATGCATTTTTTGCATCTTCTTTAGTCCCCTTGGCTAGTTCGTAATTAATTATTTGACGGCCTATCTCAACCTCAGTTGCTAATAAACTTTCTTTGTCAGCAATTAATTTTGTTTTAAACGATACAAAATTTTGCTGCTGATTTTGATACTCTAAATAATATGAGCTGGCCATTAAACTAATTAAAAGCAGCGTGAGCGGCAAAATAGCTAATAGCAACAGCTTGTTTTTCAGACTTAGATTACTCATTTTTCCTCACGTGTAACAATGTAAAGCTCCATGGTATTGATACATCGAGAGCTTATAAAAACTGTAATTATACTGCCAATTACAATTAAGTGTTTATTTGAAATCAGAAGCTATTCAAATACCATATTCACATATATATAGATTCTGGATATAAGACAAACGTATAGTAGCTGCAAGTTACCATAATAAATTTTTACTAGTACAGTAAACGTAAAAATTGCAAGCCAACAAAAACACAATTGCACAATAATTACACAACACGCAACTATAAATGAATATTGAACTGATTTTGGCCTCGCCATTAGTTTGATGAACTGACGTTTAATATTTTTAATGGCTATGTTATTTGTGATCTCCATGCTATCTATCAATATTAAGCTTTTCATCCACCACGTTTTCACATAGTCTGAAAGCAGACTGAATGTAAAACAATACAAATTATAACAAGGTAGTTTTATGAGCAATCAATTAAATGTATTAGGTACGCGCTTGCATTTGTGCTGCGGGAATACAGGCTACACTCGAGAAGGGTTTTGCTATGTCCCTGCATCTGATTTTGGTAACCACAGTGTATGTGCCATCATGACTGAAGAATTCTTACAGTTTTCAAAAGCACAAGGCAATGACTTGATAACGCCTAATCCAATGTACGATTTTGCAGGCCTAAAGGCTGGTGATAAATGGTGTTTATGTGCCGTGCGCTGGCACCATGCGGTTGCTGAAAACGTAGCTCCGCCGGTTATACTTGAGGCCACCCATGAAAAATCGTTACAAGTAGTCTCTCTTGAAGTATTAAAGGCTCACCAATACTCTGCACGTTAAAAGTTTCCAATAGGCATTTACACACTCTAAGATAAAGCCATTGCGCTGGTTTTATCTTATTCACCATCTAGTATGATATTAGCAATGTGATAACACCAACCAGCTAATATCGCTCAACCTTAAACTTTTTCATCAGACTTAACACTCAATCAAAAGCAGTCCTAAGCCTAAGTATCTGCTATTTATTAAAAAAATCCTCACCCCTGAGCTATACTTGTTAATATATTAAATTTACTATCCAAGTGTGCTTACGATTAAATAAGGAAACTTTAGTGCTGTCGCGTTTGTATGATTTTATGCCGGGTTTAAACACTTTACTTCATTATGAACGAAAGTGGTTTGCTGATGATGTGAGGGCTGCGTTATCCGTTGCCGCCGTTGCTCTACCTGTTGCTATCGCGTATGCACAACTTACTGGGGTTAACGCCGCTGTCGGGCTATATTCATGCATATTACCCATGATTTTATATGCCCTGTTTGGTACTTCCAAACAATTGATTGTCGGACCCGATGCAGCAACATGTGCGGTTATTGCTGCAGTGGTGACACCACTTGCAGCTGGGGACAGTGTTAAACACTGGCAACTCGTTGTAACTATGACCGCGATGACTGGCTTTTGGTGCTTTATTGCTAGCCGATTTAAATTAGGGGTATTAGCAGACTTCTTATCCAAGCCTATTTTAATGGGCTTATTAAACGGTGTTGCAATTACGATTATTGTCAGCCAATTTTCTAAAGTATTCGGTTTTACCTTCGATGACAGATATTTACTTGAACGATTAGGAGGTGTGCCTACTTATTTATCACAAACCCACATCCCTACTCTATTAATGGCCCTGTTTACCCTCGGTGTTTTTTTTGCCATGAAGCGACTAAAACCGACTTGGCCAGCATCGATGTTTGCTATCGCATTTGGTGCCCTATTAGTGTGGGTTTTTAATTTAAAACAGTTTGATATCAACACAATTGGCACTGTAACCGGTGGCCTTCCAGTGTTTAACACCCCTATTTATGATATTGGTATTATTCGTGAACTTGTCGTGCCAGCACTTAACTTAGCAATTGTCAGCTTTGTCAGTATGATGCTTACAGCCCGCAGTTTTGCCGCTAAAAATGGCTACGACATAGATGCAGACAAAGAGTTTAGAGCGTTAGGTATTGCTAACATTGGCTCTGCTTTATCGCAAGGTTTTGCTGTCAGTGGTGCAGACTCTCGAACAGCTGTTAACGATGATTCCGGTGGTAAAACGCAATTAGTGTCGATTATCGCAGCGGGAATTATTGCTGTTATCGCCCTATTTTTAACCGCTCCCCTAGAATTTATTCCCAGTGCAGCATTAGGTGTTGTGCTTATTATTGCTTCAATCCATTTATTAGACTTAAAAGCCGTTTGGCAATTAAAGCGTAAAGACAAACAAGCATTTTACCTTGCGCTAGCCACCTTATTCGCAGTGTTATTTATTGGCGTAATACCAGGCATCACTCTCGCTGTACTATTGGGGTTATTCCAGTTTATTCGCACCGTAATGCGCCCTACCGACAATATATTAGGTGTTGATATTAAGGGCGTTGTTAGGAGCCTTGATGCCACAGATAAAGCAAAGTCAGTACAAGGAGTCTTTATTTATCGTTTTAATTCTCCTTTAACTTACTTTAATGCCGGTTACTTTAAACGGCGTTTGCTAGAACAATATGCGCGGCAAAAAGACGACACGCAATGCGTTATTATCGACGCAGTCCCCTGCTTCACCCATTTAGATTTAAGTGTCATGGCCATGCTCGCCGATTTAGACGTGATATTTAAAAAACGTGGTATTCGATTAGAACTTGCTGGCAGAAAGCGGCAATTACTATCATGGTTTGAAATTGCTGGTATGACATCCGGTAAAGACGGCATCTACGTGCATTCAGATCTCTATATTGCCTTACAAAAAAACAGCGTCAGCCAACCAAGTGCACAAGTGAATTTATTTACAACACATCCAAATGAGGGTACTGCAGAACAGTTATAAACATGCGTATGTAATTATGATTGTTGCAAGCAACTAAGGCGATAGTCCTTGCTTCCCCTAATTTAGTAAGGACTTTATACAAACCACGTTTTTTCGTAAATCACTCAGTGCAAAACCTGTTCAGGCTTTTTTAACAAATTTAGCAGTCACTATCATTTCGCCTACGCCATCGACCTTACAATCGAGCTGATGATCTTTAGCATCTTTTATCCAGCGTATAACCGCTTTACTGCCAATTTTTATCACTTGTGAGCTACCTTTGATTTTTAAATCTTTTACTACAGTCACTTTATCGCCTTCGCACAAAAGCGTGCCATTGGCATCTTTTACGCTAATCACATCGTTTAACAGTATCGCATCTGGATCCCACTCATAAGCGCACTCAGGGCAGATCAACAAGGTTTGATCTTGGTATACAAAGTCAGATTGGCATTTAGGACAGGAAGGTAAAGACATAAATTAGCGTGCGTAAGTAAATTTATAACAATGGTAATGGCTAATAATGATTTTGTCTATTTGTGGAGTTATTACGATATAAAGTTAATAAATGCATTGCTAAAGCATACCAATGAAGACTTTAAACTACTTGGAAAACATCCCTAGTTATTCTAGTATCTATTGGTCAAAGCTTATTATTTGCATTTAAATGAAATCATTTCCGTCACTATATTTTGCTAATCTATTTTTAATTATTGGCACCGGTTTACTCACCACCTATTTAGCCCTCTATTTAGGGAAAAATGGCATCTCGACCTTTTGGATTGGGTTAATGACCTCGTGTTATTACATGGGTTTGTTGCTTGGCTCAAAGCTTGGTTATCACCTTATTAAATCGGTCGGCCATATTAGAACCTTTGCAGCCAGTACCGCCGCTGTTTTAGCGTGCGTTGCAGCACATGGCGTTAGCGATAATATTTATTTATGGTTAGCCCTGCGGCTATTTGTAGGCCTTGGTATGATGTGTAATTACATGGTGCTCGAAAGCTGGCTCAACGAACAAGCTGCACCAGAGTCTCGCGGGCGAGTGTTTTCGTTTTATATGATCACCTCTTATCTGGGTATGATTTTAGGTCAATTTGCATTAGCCGAATTCCCAGAGCTTGGCTATGCACCACTATTTTTAGTGTGCATGGCGCTGGCAATTGGCATTATTCCTATTTCAATCACTCGTAGGATTCACCCCAAGCCATTAAAACCAATTCAAGTCAGTCTGTTTGACTACTTTAAAAAAGTACCGCAATCACTTACAGCTGTTCACTTTGCGGGTATTATAAATGGCAGCTTTTACGGCCTTGCACCAACATTTGCCAAGTCATCTGGGTTTAATTCGTCAGAAATTGCCATTTTTATGTCTGCCACTATTTTTGCAGGTCTGATCGCGCAATGGCCAATGGGGATATTGTCGGATAAAATACGTCGTAGCGTGTTGATCCGCACCAATGCGGTTGCGATTGGTGTAGTTAGCTTGGCTTTATTTTTGCTACCTATTACGCAAACACTCGCCTTTGCACTCACTTTTATGTTTGGGTTGTTCGCCTTTACTTTATATCCATTATCCTCAGCCTTAGCTAATTCACGCGTTGAAGATGAAGAGCGCGTTGGCGTGTCATCTGCGTTATTAGTTGTTTTTGGAGCCGGTGCAGCACTTGGTTCAACTGCCAATGCACAAGTTATGACCTATTTTGGTCACCAAGCCCTTTATGCCTCCATCGCATTATTAACGGTGATAATGTACTTATTACTCACTTACATTAATTCGAAACAAAAAGTAGAACAACCGGAGCCGAGTGATTACGTTGTAGGCACATCAGACGTTACCAACTCGCCTCTGGCTGCGACCATGGATCCACGAATAGAAGAAACGACTGCCCACGAGCAAATGTTGGTGGTCGATGAAATTGATGATGAATATGAAGAAAACAATGCAGTCTTTGATACCGATGATCCGCAGGGAGACCTGTTTAAAGACTTTCAAACGCAAGACGAAACCGCAGAACTAAAAAAATAGCGATTCATTTTCGATATAATAAAAGCAGGTAACAGCCTCTATTTACCTGCTTTTATTTAGCTTTATTTAGCAGCTATCGTCATCTACGTAAGCTTTAGACTCGGTACTTAGTTACGAGTCTATTGCGTAGCAAAAACCTTCCATGTACCCTTATCAAACGTCCCAAATCAGTAAACCACTATGTATAAGCGCAAACTTTTTTATTTTGGCCTGACAACTGCTTTTATTTTATTTTTGGCACTACTGAGCACCGCAATTTCCGCTCATTTAACTCGCGAAAACCTGCTACAAAGTAATATTGCTCAGTCATTATTAGTTGAGCATGAAAAGCTATCGAGTATCTCTTACCGACTTTTTAAACAGCTAACCGATGAAATCATTTTTGGTCAAAATGCCAACCAAGCCTATGTACGAAAAAAACAAAACCTGATCCAGCAATCAATTAACCAAATCAAAAAACTGGAGATTGAGCAACGCAATGCATTAGGCCTATCCTTCACTAAAGGCAGCGTTGAAGACACCGATGAACTTGTAAGGCTCATTGATGAAATAACTGTTGAATTTAGAGCCGTAGTAAGCAGTGATAACAAAGCGCCTTTAAATCAGCAAGCACAGCTAAAACGCTTACTTGAAGTAACCATAGACGATCAATTTAGAGAGGCAATCAACTCGGCAGTAGCGCGTCAGGCACGTGTTGTGGCGGCGATCAATGCAAAAATTGAGATGCTTAATACCACTATTTTATGGTTTGCGATTGGCCTAGGTGCCCTCTCAATTCCGCTAATATTATATGGCTGCTATTGGCTGTTTAATCAACTTTATCAACCACTGATATTAATCGCTAATGCAACTAACTCGATTGCGTTAGGACACTATCAAAAGCCAATCTCAGTAAAACTAGATGATGAGTTTGAAGAGCTTGCAACATCGATAAACCAGCTTGCACTGCGCCTGCAAGAACACGAAAAAAACGCAATAAAATCAAGAAAACAATTAGAACTTGAAGTAAAACAGCGCACCAGTGAGCTCACTGAAGCCAACCTGCTGCTCACAAAAACTGACTCTCGGCGCCGCCAGTTTATCGCTGATGTATCACATGAACTGCGCACACCACTGACGATTATCAGAGGTGAAGCGCAAGTTACACTAAGAATGCAATCGGTATCGGTTGATGACTTTAACCAAACCCTCACATCAATACTTGAGCAAGCTGTAAGCCTAAGCCGCTTAGTTGATGATTTATTACTATTAACACGGGCAGAGATGAATCAAATAAATCTCGAAGTTATACCGACCAAAATCATGTCGTTGATCGCATCAGAAGTTGCTAAATGGCAAAAGCTCAATCCAAGTCGTGCTATAACCTTCGAAGCCAGCACAGAACTAAATGAGCAACTGGTCACCATAGATATACGACGGATCCAGCAAGTACTGGCTATTTTATGCGATAACGCGATCAAATATTCAAAGTCAGATCAACCTATTGATATTAGCCTACATAGAACAGATTTATTGATCACTATTGCTATAAAAGATTATGGCGAAGGGATCTCAGCAGCTGAAGTCGATAATATTTTTGAGCGCTTTGTGCGCTTTAGTAAACACAGTGAAGGGCTTGGGCTTGGGTTGCCAATTGCAAAAGCCATTATCGAAGCTCATGACGGCAGTATTAGCGTTACCTCAACCCAAGGGCAAGGATCTATATTTTCAATCTCTTTACCGGTAGGACACAAATGATGAATATTCTTCTCGCAGATGACGAACTACCACTGTTAAACTTTCTATCACGGGGATTACGCAGTGAAGGCTATGAATGTACAAGCATCAATGAATTACATGAAGTCCTGCCGTTTATTAAAAAAAACTCACCGCAAATAGTGATACTCGATAGATTATTTGGTTCACAAGATAGTTTATCAATATTGGAAGCGGTCAAAGCCCTCCCCAACCCACCTATGGTGCTAATGCTAACTGCCTTAGACGAAGTCCCTGAACGCGTCAAAGGATTAGAAATGGGAGCGGATGATTATCTATGCAAACCTTTTGATTTTGACGAACTATTAGCCCGTGTATTAGCATTAAAACGCCGTATGACGGCACCGCAACAGCAAGACCAAACAACGCTTAATATTGGCTCATTAGCATTACTCATTCAGCAACGTATTGCATTACTAAATGGTGAAGAATTAGCACTGACAAAAATTGAATTTGAGTTACTGCTGTACTTTGTAGAAAATCAAGACAAGGTGCTGTCTCGTGAGCGGATACTTAGCCGTGTATGGCAAACTTACAGCGAACCCAATACTAATATTATTGACGTGTATGTCAGCCGATTAAGAAAAAAAATAGAAACAGATCCTAATTTAACTATTCAAACGTTGCGCGGAAATGGTTATAGGATGAATCTAAAATAGTGCGAGTTGACTACTCGCACTTTAAATACAGGATTAAATCACTGAGAAATAGGTGATAACAACTTAGGGTTTTGCACTAAATTACGCACCCCATGGGCATGATCTTCGTTAAATACATTCTCATCACACCACTTACCAACGCTGTTGATATCGACTACGGCAACGTGTGGTCTAACACTCCAACTAACTTGTAATGGCGATGCTTTTTCATTATATGCAGGGCCCGTTGTTGAACCTAAATACTCAATAGGGATGCCGGTATTAGTAGGAATATTAGGTGCTTGGTAATAACCATTAACTTGCTCAACATTTGCAAGCTGTGCAAAATTAACAGCATCTTTGTCATTGGCTAGCACGATTACTTGTCCTTCAACTCTAAGAGCTGGATTCATTGTGCTTTGAGCTAAACAAGCCCCCAATGTCGGGCCAGGTGTAACTTGTGCTGATGAATAAACAAAGTGTACTTCTAGAGTATCACCCACCTTTAACGACTCACCTTTTGCCGCACAAATTTTACTTTTTACAGGCTGTAATTGAGCAGCTGATAATTTGCGCTCAGAAAGGTAACCTGTATGATGACCTTTGCCATCTCCATTGCCAGCATAAGTGGTAAACTCCCCGCCTTTATGCTCCGCATTTTTATGAAAATGAATGTTGCATAAATTAAGCTCACTACGGCTTGGCGCCATCCCAAAGCTACGTAAGTTAGTACCATAATTTTGGTCTATATCGCGAGGTGATTGTGGCCCAAAACCTTTACCCTGAGTGTTTTTATCAAGTGCTTCACGTTGCTCGGCCACAATACTATCACTAACATTCTTTGCGCTCACAACCGCACTAGTAACTGCCAATGTAGACAAACCAATGACACATGCACATTTTACAAAAACTGCTGTTTTAATCATTTTCACTTTTATTTATGCCCTTTATAAAGTTAATAAGGCCATGTTATTGAAAGTATCTAAAAAAGACTTAACTGGAACATTAAAATAAGATTAAAACCCAGCGAATAATAATCAATGTATTTGAAGAGCCTAAAGCCTTCCCTTTAAATATATACTAGCTGCTTATTTTATTGCTCGACAAACAAACAATTAAAGTTAAAAATAAGTCTTTCATAAGAGGGACTTTATGTATGGTAAACCGTGTTTTATACCTTTTTTTGCTTATTTTTATCTCATGCGGTGTATACGCAAAGACTGAGAGCCTTCAATCACCTAGTGTTAATATCAAGACCGCTAATGTTAATTTAACTCAATTTCCTATGGGTTACTTTATTGATACAAGTCTAGAAATGCCTTTCGAACAAATACAACAGCAACAATTCACCCCAAGTAAAAGTGAAGTAACCTTAGGGCCAAATGCAAAAATAACTTGGTCTAAAATAATCATTAACAATGAGTCCCCACAACAACTGCGGCTATTTTTGCATAACTCAGATGCATATCACCTACAAGACATTGATTTTTATGAGACAAAAAATGGAGAACTATTAAAAAAAATCAACATTCAATTAGATAAGCCAGGACCACATCCCAATATATTTGGCGGTAGTGCCATATTTTCATTTCATCTTGCAGCAGGTGAAAATAAGACAATTTTTGTTAGAAGCGTCACTTTTTCTCACCAGTGGTATGCCCTCGCTCTTTTCGATGAGGAGTACTCAAAACGCGCATTAGTTGGCAGTAGTAGCTACATTGCTTTGCTTGTGGGAATGATGCTGGCATTAATGCTTTATAACTTTTTCTTATATTTATCGGCAAGAAAAATTGAAAACATTGTTTATGCCTTTTATTTAATTTCCGGCATCATTTGGGTATCACTTTCCTATGGTTTAGGCGCTAACTTTTTTGGGATTTTTAGTGCCGACCTTCTGCAATTTAACTCGACTTTGTATAGCATGCCTAGTTTTTTAATCCTATTTATGATGCTTATATTTGAAACCAAAAAGCGCTACCCCAAAGAGCATATTGCACTGTGTATTATTTTAACTATATTAGTAGCCGAATTTTTTTATAGTCTATTCGACTTGGTTAGCGCATTAAAACCTGCGAGCAGTTTAGCTGCACTAATGATGACTGTGACTTTAGGAGTATCGATATCTTTATGGCGAAAGCGAGACCCCCTCGCTAAGTACTTCTTTTTGGGTCATGCAATGTTTATTATTTTTAATATGTTGGCGGTGCTTTATTACAAGGGCATAACCGAATCAAATCAAATTAATAGTCATGGCGTGGGTATAGGTATTGTACTTGAAGCGCTAATGATGGCATTTATTTTGTCATACCGGATCAGAACATTAGAAAAAATAAAATCAGCACAATCTGAATTAAAGCGCCTCGCAGATACCGACCCTTTAACCAAACTATACAACCGCCGCTACTTTGACAAAGCCTGTTCGCAATTGCTAGCAAAAAGCAAAACTGCAAAAAAAGAGCTGTCGATAGTTATTGCCGATCTCGACTTTTTTAAAGGCATAAATGACACTTACGGCCACGATATTGGCGATCGCGTTATTATCGAGTTTGCAAATATTTTAACAAAGCAACAAAAAGTAGATGATATTGCATGTCGATTTGGTGGCGAAGAATTTATATTATTACTGAACTGTGATGCTGACAATGCCAAGATTATCGCACAACGTATTCGCAGTACCGCTGAAAAGTGTATTGTGAAAACAGAAAATAACCAAGAAGTTCGCTTTACTGTCAGTATTGGTATCAATCAGGTATCGCAAACGGCTAACAATATAAAAGAAAGTATATCATTGGCCGATCAAGCTCTTTATAAAGCAAAAAAACAAGGCCGAAATTGTATTGTTGTCATTAAAGAGTAAGTCTATTAATAACTTTTACCACAAAAGGTTACGGCTGATTTTCAATTGCCTTTGCAAGATTAATGTAACTTTTTAGGCCCACTACGAACAAGCTCTTTACCGTTTTCAAACACATCTTGTGTTACCCAGCGACCTAACAACAACTTGTGGTTATCATCAAGTACTGCTACAAACGGGCGACCATTGGTATTATTGGTCGCCAGTGCCACACCGGCTACATTTTTTAAGCCCAATCCACCGTTATCAATCAATAACAAAAAAGCCTCTAGCTCTGCGAGGGTGTCAATTACATCGTTATCATTAATCATGCTGTTTACTCAGTTACAACTTAATAAGTGAAGGATAGCAGTTTATGAAAATAGGCTCTAGAGGCTGATTAAAAGTTAAAGATGAGAGTTAAAGCCCTAATCAACGTATTTATTTGCGCTTACTCGCTCTAAATCAGATAGTAGCCTTTGCATTCAAACTATTAAAACAGCTTATATAGGAAAACCATGATCAAACGACTTTTAGCCGCGAGCTTAATCTTCTCTTCCGGCTCTGTTTTTAGTGCTAACCCAACAGTTGAAGAGCTACGTATTAAGCAAGCCACAACCGCTATGCCACAAGTTTTAGATATCTTTTCTGAGGATATAGCGCTATTTGAACAAAGCTGGAAAAGCCTAGGAAACTTTAAACAGGCAACTGACTTACTACATGATTACTCAACCCAACTCTGGCTCAACGCCAAACAACACATTACCGTCACTAAAAGCTACGATGACAGAGCACTTTACTGGGCTCGCCTACTTTCAAGTAAAATAATCCGTACAACAAAACCTGAATTTGCATTAACAACTGCCGAGCAAAGCACATTGTTAACAATGCTAGAAAATGGCAGTCGCGGTCGCACCGACCTTGCCTACTCTAAAAACACCACCAAAAAGATTTTACTAACAGGCTTTGACCCATTTTTGTTGGATAGTAACATCAATCAAAGTAATCCATCCGGTGTGGCCGCATTATTACTCGACGGCCAAGTAATTACTTATCAAGGCATCAGCGCTGAAATAAATACTGTAATGGTGCCTGTTCGCTATGAAGACTTTGATCAAGGTATTATTGAAGAATTACTCGCCCCCTATTACGCACTGAACAACGTAGATATGATAGTTACCGTTAGCATGGGTAGTAAAGACTTTGATCTTGAGCGCTTTCCAGGTAAACGACGCAGTGTAACCGCCCCCGACAACGCAAATATTGTCTATGGCGGCACAGCAAAAGCGCCACTTATTCCAAACCTAAACGATCGTCCATTGCCTGGCAGCGAATTTGTGCAGTTTAGTTTGCCCATTACGCAAATGCAGCAAGCCAAAGGGCCATTTCCGATAAATGACAATCACAAAGTTGTTACACTGGAAAAAGCCTTTGAGCCTAAAATTTTAGCTGAACTAAAAGGTGCGATTGCAGTAAAAGGCGGCGGTGGCGGTTACCTGTCTAACGAAATTTCGTACCGCAGTATTCGCCTGCGTGATCAACTCAATTCAGATATTCCTACTGGGCATATCCATACACCGCGCATAGCGCAGTTTGAACCAGAAACAGAAGCTAAAATAGTCAAACAAATTCAAGCAATGTTAGAGCAAAGCTTAGTGGCTTTATAAACCAATTTATAAGAAGATATGACTTCAGGCTTCCTCCTCTAAAGAGGGAAGTCTGAAGTGGGTGGACTATGTCACGCCTGTTACAAGTGGTAATACTCTAAACTAATTACTTATTTCATTTAGCCGCAGCACTTTTACATATTGAATTAAACAAATCAATGATATCACCCCATGTTCGTTTGTTCCCTATAAAGGCGAAAATACCTATAAAAACAAACTGATTTAAACTATCCTTCGTATAGATAATACAATCATCAAAAGTTGAGTAGCATGGAACGTATTTTTCAAAACAGTCGGTTTTTAGTTATAATCGCCGTCATCACCGCAGCAATATCATCATTACTTGTTTACGTTTCATGTATCAACATCGTTATTCATATAGTAAAAAGCACTATTATGAGCCTCCCTGATTCAGCAAAGGATGGCAAAGAATTAATAGTGGAACTTTTAAAAATTCTTGACTTACTGCTAATTGGCATCACGCTACAAGTAATTGCTATTAGTTTATATCGTCTATTTATCTCGACCACAAAACCTAATGAGAGCCAGTTCTTAGCTGCATTTAACATAGAAGATTTTCATGATTTAAAAATAACTTTAGTACAAGTTACCTCAGTTGTATTAGTGATTTTATTTTTAGAACATGCTGTGGAATTTGGCGGAACTATAGAAACGCTTTACTTAGGTATTGCAATTGCTATCGTCATTGCAGCATCAACATTTGCTTGGCGATCGATGAAGTGACGATGCTAAATAAATATGTTTATTGCACCTAATTAACCTGTTCTTCGGGAATAAATCTATCTCCAGCGGGTATTTTCAACGCTAACCATGTTAAATTTACTGACAATAAACTCGATATTAACACCTCAACTCGCCTTGTGATCCCTGTAAACATCTTAACCAAAGCTCAAACTGATAAAAGTAAGTGTAATGGACTGTTAGAGTAAATAATTTTCTAAATAGTATAAACACGTCCTAGCGAGTAACCAGCTAAGCCTTGCCTTTATAGTTTGTTATTTAGTTATTCTACTGTGTATATTACCGGCTAGCACTTATCAAAAAGCAAAGTAATTTTCCGTAAACATATCGCTTGGGATTAGCTAATTTCAATCTTGATAAACCTATTATTGGCAAAAATGAAGAACCTTATCAAAACGCGAATTTAATAACCATGGCTGCAATACTTGATTGAATTATTATTAATGAATAAAAATGTTAATGAGGTGTTTATTTTGTGTATTAATTGATATATTGTTGTATCTGAAAAACAAACATAAGGACGAAAAAATGAAAAAGGTATTAACAATAGCAACTTTACTAGCCGCTAGCGTATTTTCTGTTCAAGCAAGTGCAAGTTCAATGGAATGCTATGTAGACACTCAAGCATATGATCAATACACACCAAATAGATGTATGGCACTCATCTATGGTCAAAATAAGGCAACAGCAGTATTTCGTGTTATCGGCAATGGGTCTGCTATCGATAGTGTAATTTGGTCCAATGCAGCCCAATCTTGTGGCACCTCAGGTACTTCTTGCTCATTTGAAATAAGGTCTTTTAAACCTTATAAAGCGGAAGCAACAATCCTTTATACAAATGGCAGCTGGAGCAAAGTTTCTGCAATTGCATCATTTGAAGATGGTCGCTAAAAGTTGATAAGTAATTATTAATCATGTGAATTTAGGGCTTTTTAACACCATTTAATAAAGCCCTATAAGATGCAAAAAAACTCATATTTAACCCTTTCACACTATCAAACCTCGCGCTTTACAATTACCTAAAAATCAAGCTTACTTTAACAAGCAATCAAATCATCAAACATAGCAGCTCAGTCTATGTCACTGTTGACGTTGTCACTCATAACGACAGCCTATAAATTATCGTTTTTGGGTAAAAAGCGTTGAACTGATAAAAAATGGCAAACTAACAAAGCCTATTCCCTGATTCATGTCTGATTTAGAGGTTTTACTTATAAAATAAAAACACAAGACACTGATTTTAAATAAATTAATTAAAACTTTATAATTAAACAGATTATTTTACTTATTCAGCTCTCGACATTGCAAAAAAAACAACGTTATACTATCACTTGATGAAACACATGAATTTACACTCACTCAGACACAATAAAACGCTATTAAAATATTTAATGGTGTTTTTACTGCTGTTCAGTGTTTTTTCACAGTGGCACTCAACTGTTCACGCAGTACAAAGTAGCACAGAGTGCCAACTCTGCATGAGTTCGTTTGATTTTGACGATTTAATATCTCCTACCACCAGTATATTTGAACCTGAAAGCAACCGCTACAGCGCTGTTTTAGCCTTACACTCCCCGCAATTTAGCGCAACCGTTGCGTTTTCAGGTAATCGTGATCCACCGAATACTCTTTAAAGTTTACTGTTAAAAAACCGTTTTATAAAGACTGTTTACCATTGGGTAAGCAGCCAGTTTTAGTGCAAATTTTAGAGATTAAACAATGAAAATTAAGTATTCACCATTAGTTTTGGCGGTATTAACTGCTATCAGTACACACGCAATGGCAGCAGAGAAACAAATACAAAAAGATGAAAGCGATTTAGAAAAAATTGTTATTACAGCTTCACCGCTTAAACGTACCGTACTTGAATCAAGCACCCCAGTATCAATTCTTAGTGGCGAAGAGCTTGATCAGCACCAAGCAGCAACCCTTGGCGAAACCTTAAAAAATGTGCCAGGTGTACACAGCTCTTATTTTGGACCCGTTGCCAGTAGCCCAATTATCCGAGGATTAGATGGACCTCGAATCAAGGTTGTACAAAACGGATTAGGCGCATCTGATGCATCACGCGTTGGCCCCGATCACCAAGTATCAACCGAAACCTCTACGGCCACACAAATTGAAGTATTACGCGGCCCTGCTACTTTGCTTTATGGTAGTGGTGCAATTGGCGGCGTTGTTAATGTGGTTGATAACCGCCTCCCCATTGAAAGACAACAAGGTATTACTGGGGAAGTATTTGCTCAGTACGATAACGTAGCAGATTCAAAAACAACATCTACTGATTTAAATGCCGGAACGGGTGACTTTGCTGTTCATATTGATGCTTACAACCGTAATACCGGTGACTATAAAATACCTGTTCCCGCTGATATTAATGAACATGGTGGCAGTACTAAACTCTCAAACTCAGCAATCGATGCACACGGTTATAACTTAGGAGCTGGCTGGATCACTGACGATACTCGGGTTGCTTTTGCCTATGGAACAATGGACTCAGAATACGGTTTACCTGGTGAAGATGGTGTATTTATTAAGTTAAAACAAGACCGCTATCAAGGTGTTGTTGATTGGAATAATCTTGACGGTTTTATAAAATCGGTGCATTGGCAAAATGCATATACTGATTATCAACACTCAGAAATTGAAGGGACTGAAATAGGCACTACTTTTAAAAATGAAAGTATCGAGTCTAGACTATGGGCAGAGCACAGCGCGGTTTATGGTTGGCACGGCATAATGGGCTTACATTATAACAAAAGTGATTTTGAAGCGATTGGCGAAGAAGCCTTCACACCACCAACAAAAACCGACAGTTTAGCCGCATTTTTAATGGAAGAAAAACAAACAGGTGCTTTATTGTGGCAGCTTGGTACACGCGTGGAGCAACTAACCCATAAAGTGAATAACCAATTTTTTGATGAGCTATCAACCGATAATAGCATCTCATTTGCAGATGAAGATTACACGGCGGTTTCAGGCTCTGCAGGAGTAGTTTGGAGCATTAACGACAAGCACTCATTAGCATTTAATTATGCATATTCAGAACGCGCCCCCTCTTCATCTGAAATTTTTGCATATGGCCCACACATTGGCTCTGGCACTTACGAAGTAGGTGGTGGTTTTAATCTTACTAACGATAACGGTAATTATTCGGTGGTGCAAAACGGCCAAAGCATGAATAAAGAAGTGTCTAATAATATAGATGCAACCTATCGTTATAATACTGACAACTGGAATGCAAGCTTAAGCCTGTTCCAAAACCAAGTGAATGACTACATATACGAAGACGTTAGTAACCTTGTTCTCAGTGATGGTGAGTTTATTACGGCGCAAGATTACCAACAACTACAAAGTAGCGGCGCAGGATCAGAGGAAGAAACCGATGGTTTACCTGTTGTACTCTTTGCCCAGCAAGATGCACAGCTGTATGGTTTTGAAGCACAAGTTGACTGGCACTTAAACGAACAATGGCGTCTGGATGTGTTTTCGGATTATACCCGCGCTAAACTAGATAAAGGCGGTAACGTACCAAGGATCCCACCATTACGTGTTGGTTCTTCAATACATTATGAATACGGTAATTGGCACACTGAAGTAGAAGTCACTCGCAACAGTAAGCAAGATAAAATTGCCGCAAACGAAACCACCACCGACGGCTATACCATGCTATCAGCCGCTGCTAACTACTACCTTGATTTAGGTAACGTTGACATGACATTGTATTTAAAAGCCGACAATCTAACCGATCAAGAAGCGCGCGTGCACTCATCTTACTTAAAAGACGAAGCACCACTTCCTGGCCGCTCAGTTAGCCTTGGCGTAAGAGCGCGTTTTTAAAAAAGACGCCTAGCCACAAATTAAATTAACAACACAAAATCCCCCAGCATGTAAATGTATGCGGGGGATTTTTTAATAAGTAATGTGATTGTTTAGTAGAACAACTCAAGTATGAAAGCAGGATGCTGCTTCATACGATCTGGTCTCTCAATTTCATCCCACCAGCAGAGTAAGTAAAGTGACCAAGAAACATTTAAAATGCAATTTAATCTGATATTTAATTTAAGTCACTGCCAAAGTTGTTACCCATCTACAAGCTCGGTTATAATCGGTTTTTATGGCTACATTTTTAGCCTCTAATTGGATTAAAACGATGAAAAAACTCTCTGCGGTGCAAATAAAACAACAAGCACTGGTACTTAAAGTTGCTGATGCAATTGAAGAGCAAGGCCGTAATGAACTCTCTGGCATGCTGCAATGCTGGTTTGACGTGGAATATCACTTATTTCCGGGCTCTTTACTAATGTGTTTTCAGTTTGAGAATCAGCAGGCGTTAACAGCAGCAGAGCCTGATTTATTGAAGTGGCAGAAACGTTTAAGTGGTGCAATGCTTAAAAAAGGCGTTATTTTAAAAGATATGCGCAAGCATTTAGTTTTCACCCTGAAAGGGCCTGATGATTAAGTCAGATATTAGCCATCAATCAAGCCGTTTTTATTATGATGCGGCCTTTTTGGGTCAGAATTTATTCCATCAAAAGCTAATTATCAATATCGCATCATTTTAAGCTAAAGCCTGACCTACATTTAAAAGTTTCCACACTAGCATCGTGAGCTCCTTCAATATCTCGTTGATTTACATACTTAATCAATTCCGGGAAAAACGCTAAGAATATGGCATCTAATTCAGTGTAATGAAGGGCTATATCCGCAGCAGCGTCAGAAAAAGAATTAGTAAAGCGAATGCGCTTGGCAATATTATCAAGTGCAACCCCGACCCCTTCGACGGTTTCGTATTCTTTAAACCAATCATTCTGCGTCATATGTTTTACAACACTTTGCATTCTTGGCGGCATAACTGCAATACGGTTATTCAAAAGCTGATAGCTGGCTTGCTTAAAGTCACTTAGAGGTTGGTCGTTAAATCGTTGCCAATGCTGAATTAAAAAATGATCGAACACTACATCAATAGCTACAGCCGCAAAGCGCTTACGCTGAGACGAAAAATATTGTTTAGCTTCCTTTACTAGAGGGTGAGCATCTGTAAATTTGTCGACTAAATAGTGGTTCTCTAGTGCATTTTTTACCGTGATTGGCAATTGCTCTACATGCCTATTACCGCCAAAATCACCAAGCAAGTTGCCAAAGTGTGAATCTGCTGTAGGCTGCGCCAAATAAAGATGAGCTAAGTAGTTCACACTGTTCTCGGTTATTGTTAATACAATGCAGATAATACTCTAAGCTTGACTAAATTACTCATTCACTATAGCTATCTAATATTCTTGATTAACTATAAAAACAAACCTATAACTCGCTAATCAACAAGCTCCCGTATACCTTCATTATAGTAGTCACCGTTTTGTTTTCGATATTCATTAGGAATGTCACCCACAATACTTTTAAACACCCGGTTAAAAGTCGCAAGAGAAGAAAAGCCACTCTCAAGTGCTATGCTTAAAATACTCCACTCTTTGGCCTGATCGCATATCAATAACTTTTTTGCATACTTAACGCGGTATTGGTTAATAAATAAATTAAAGTTAGCTACTTTATAGTGATAGCGAATGGCTCGGCTAACTTTGTACTCAGGCACCATTAGCGCTTGTGCAAAATCTGAAATTTTGAGGCTGGCTTGTAAGTAAAGCTGCTGCTCATTGATAAGCTTTGTAATGCCAACTATCAATTCAGGCTCTACATCTTGATTGCCGCTTTCATTTAGATGACTCGTGTCATTGTTAATAGTGCCAATATCATCTTCTTGCTTTAGCGCTTGGTCATTTTTCACTCTTGCTTGAAGGGCCATGACTGCTTGCATCGCTAATACAATTAAAAGCGCAGATGAAGTAATAATTATGGGATTGTAAAGCTCAATTTCAGCCGCACTAAATATGAACTTTGGCAGAATGCTGGCATTAAACACAGCTAAAAAGAATGCACTAGCAAAGAGTATTGATTGCAGTTGTTGTGATTGTGTTTTACCGCTGTAGCCCCTTATCGCTTCCCAAAAAGACAGCGCAAGGATACTTGATGAAAGCAATATGGTGACCTCATTCACCCCTTGCTTTAAGCGCCACATTATATCGCTAGTAGGTAAAGGCTGAGGATCAAGGCTCACTAAGTAATGCCATGTTTGATTAAACATGATCAAGCCAGCAATGGTTACTGCAAAAGCCACATGCCTGCGGGAAATTGGCGAGTGCTCACGAAATAACGTTCTTGCAATCAGCCATGAAACATTACATGTTGCGCAAGTAAACAACCCAATTAGATATTGATACGCGCCAACACTTTGCGCACTGAGCTTTTGTGCTGCCACCATACAAAGCGAGCCACAAAATATCACAAATAAATAATGAACCAGCTGCTTATCTTTTTTCAACGCATTTAAAAACATTAACCCCAAACAAACAAAAAGAAGAAGATAATAAGGGGAATAATTTTGCATAATAGCGTGCTCTTAAAGTGACGTTTAAACCAACAACGTTGTCTAAATCACATAGTACAAAGTAACGCTCATATTAGCAAAAAGACTTTGTTAGAGAATGTGTCTATAACTAATTAGCTAAAGCGCAAAAATTATCAATATATCGTTGCTCAAGTTTCGAATTTGATAAGCATTTGCCATGTAAGTCTTTATATTTGGGTTATTGAAAGGTTTGATGGAAAAATATATGTTGATGCAAAAAATGAAAATAACCCCCAAAAAGCTCCTCGATAACAGTAAAAAATTGTGGTTTATTTGCTTGCTCATAGCACAAGGCTGCTTTGTAACTTACCTTATATTGGGATATGGCCTGACCAGTGTCACCACAGGTTTGTCAGGGTGGAGTCGTCTTAACAATACAGCATATGCTGCGAGTGACCCCACCGGTAATATACTGTATGCGACGCATGTGTTACTGGCCATAGTGATGATAATTGGCGGTAGTTTACAGCTAATACCCGCATTAAGAACGAAGTATAACAAATTCCACCGCTACAACGGACGCGTATTCGTTTTGTTAGCATGTACTATCTCAATGGCTGGCATGTATCTCATTATTGTTAGAGGAACAGTGGGTAACACATTAATGCATAGCCTTACTATATTTGCTGGTTGCGTGGTCATTTTATCGAGTATATTAGCAGTACAAGCCGCCAGAGGGCGTAATATCAATACTCATCAAATATGGGCGATCCGTTTATACCTTGCAGCAAATGGTGTGTTATTTTTTAGGCTGATGATTTTTGCCTGGTTTTTAACATTCGGCTCACTTGGAATTGATACCGCAACGTTCACAGGCCCAACGGTATTAACTATTAGCATATGTTCTTATGTGATGCCGCTGCTCATAGCTGAGCTAGTAAGGTACGCAGGTAGAACAACGAATAAAGTGATAACAACCGTCACAGCAGGCTTAATGGTGTTGATATCCTTTGTATTTTTAGTAGGCTTATTTGGTGTAGTGTTAGCAAATTGGTACCCGGCGATAATTGGCTAATAGCCACATAATTAGTTAGCAGTAATACCTGCAGAGTGAAAATATAACGCAGCTGGGTCGGTCAACAACCCAGCTTTATTTATATCAATGAAGTGAGCTTCGCCTTGGTAACTTTTTATTGCTCAAGTAGAACAGAGTGCTCTTACTTAGTTATCGTGTATTGCTGAATGGCGCTTTGCTAAAACGGTTTTCCTCATCTTGCCTTTAAAAATTTAAGGCCTAAGCAACCGTCTATTTCAGGGAGATGTAGGCTATTTTTCGGTAGTTTCTAAATTAACATTTGGGTTAGTAATGCGGGCAAAAATGAGTCCAAGCTTCTCTAGTGGAAATCGATTGCTGAGTTGTTGATAAGGGCCAGGGATCAACTGCTGATCTTTTTGCTGTGCAACCACAAATGAAAATACATAATAACCTTCAAGACCCATTCTTAAATCACTCATAATTACTTGCTCATCTTGTTGATAAACACCATAAAGGCCTTTAGTAAATGCTTGCAGTAGCTTGATCTGTTTGGCATCTTTAAGCTGTGTTAGCAGCGCATTTTCGGTTGGGTAAAATTGCATATCAACGTTTTCAACATCATCAAACACCGACGTATAAACCTCATAATGGCCCTGCTCAGTAACGACTACCGCCCGCCACAGCAAAGTATTAAAAGGAGTTGGCGTACTTTCAAAGTCTGTAAATGTGATATTTTGCGTATTCAACGCCTTATAAACCTTATCATTAATGTGCCATTTAGCCGCTAAACCCCACGTTAAATATAGCGAACTGATAATTAATGCATTAGTAATAATACGCTGTGCATAAGGGCGCATGCTTACAAATAAAAGCACTATACAAGAGAGCAACAATGGCAAAGTATACGCAGGATCAATAATAAATATGCTCGATATACCAAAGGGGTAAGTCGTCAGTGGCCACAGCAACTGTGTACCATAGACGGTAAAACTATCGAGCAATGAATGGGTACTCAAAATTAAAAACATGGCAACCGACCAACGCGTCAGGGACACACCCTTAGCCCAATTCATTTTAAGTAAAAGCCACGCAAACAAAGGGCTCACTAGCAGCTGTATAAGCAAAGAATGACTAAAACTGCGGTGATAGACAAAGTTTTCGACATCGCCACCAAAATTAATTAGCACATCTAAATCAGGTAACGTGCCAAACCCCGCGCCGACCAATAGCGACTTTCGGCCAAGCTTATTGCCTAAGACTGAATAAGCAACTGCGCTACCAAGTACAACTTGTGTCAGTGAATCCAATGAAACCCCCTTTATAACTATGTAAGTACTGACCATATGATACGGCCTTATCACGACAGTCGATCGCTATAAGTATTTAACTTAAAAAATTAGCAAAGCTAAACCAGCAACTTAACAACAAGCCAAGTTTACCTGTTCAATTACAATTGTATTTTGTTAATTCAGTAACCAGTCAGCCCTATTTTGTTATCACTATTAGCATGTTTTTTCGGTACTGCATGAACCATAAAACGTTTTGCTTAACCTATTGCTCAATTTAATTGTAACTAGCTTATAGAGGCCCCCATCACATTATGACCACGAATTTTCTAAGTAAACCACAACAAGTCGCACTGCAACAAGCGCTTATCAAGAGCAAGCTGCTAAATGGTTACACAATAAATAGTGATAACACGCCCTCTGCTGAGCAGCAAATATATAGCCATATCGCCGTCACACTTTACCGCTTTAATTTACAAAAAATAAAATGGTCATCTTTTTTCAAAACAGCAATCAGCATAGCAAGTAATGAATGCCAATGGTTATCGAGCGAACTTGCCAGATGCCAACAAGACTACAAAACCCAGCCTAATGAAAGCGTAATACTAGAACAAAGTGCATTTTTTAGTGGTATTTTTAGCGAAGAACTCTCCTACATTGATGCTTTACTTGGGACAGCAGCGTAAGCTGAATAAAGGACCTAGGTTTTAGGTGCTGGAGTGATTTGCAGTATGGTAGTTGTGTCGTTTGTGAGTGTTTTAATTTGCACAGAAAGGGTAAGAGTCACTGCGCTACATCGAGGGGAAAAGCTCAATGACCATGCTGTTTTGAAATATGGGCGTCCTTAGGGTTTAGCTGATTGGATGTTGCCTAACGTTAAAAATTAATACGGTTATTGCCCTAAATAAAGCCTTAGGCAGTAATAGTATTTCTACCACTTCTTTTTGCTGCATATAAATTAATATCAGCACGTTTTGCAGCTTGTTCAGGCGTTTCATCTGGTGCAACTTCCACAACTCCCATACTCACCGTAGCCTTAATGTTTTTTGCTGTATGAGTTTGTTGCTCAATAGAGCTTCTAATTCTTTCTGCGACTTCTAAAGCATGTTGCAGTGATTGTTGCTCAAGTACAATTAAAAACTCTTCTCCGCCAACCCGACCAACGTTATCTGACGAGCGTACTCCTTGTGAAAGTGTATTAACCACTGACTTTATCAGTTCGTCACCAATATCGTGTCCGTACTGATCATTAACCGCTTTAAAGTGATCAATATCAATCGATATAAGTGAGTTAGCAGTGCCTGTACTTTTGCTCTTACTAATTGCCCTTTTCTTCATGTCTAAAATAGCCCGGCGATTGGCAACACCGGTTAACTCATCTTTTAATGCCAATACTTTATAATGTTGCTTATGTTGAACTTGCTTATAGGCATACACAGCCAACATTAAAAGCATCACACAAGCAAAGGCTAAAGTCAGTCGCTGCCAAAACGCCTTATCTACAGCTACAGCCAGTAACTTTTCTTTAATATCAGCAACTTCTTCGAGCCGAGCTATTTCTCGGTTTTGCTGATTTAAATTAAACATTAACCGTTCAGAAAGTAACGCCCTATCAGCCACATTATTCACTTGGGTATTTGCAATTGTTAGCAACTGCTTTTGTACAGCTGCTTGTGTTTGGTAATCACCTTGTCGCATAGCTAAAGCAGCATAAAACTGCAAATATCGCTCTGTAAAACTTGCAGGCCAATTTTGTTGGTCTAATTGAGCTAGCACATTATTTTCACGTACTGCATTGGATATCTGATCTGTTGCTAAAAACCACTGAGCAAGTGCCATTGTATGCAATTGCTTTATCCAATCACTCGTAATATCAAGCGTTTGTACTTGACTAAAATATTGCTGTGCTTTTTCAAACTCATTCAACTGAGTATAAAGCTGGGCAACTTTTATTACCAAGTACCCAAAACCATCATCATTTTCATATTGACGCACCGCAGCAAAGATCGATAAATATAGCTCAAGAGCTTTGCTAACTTCACCCTTTAGTTCATACACGTAAGCAATTTCGTCAGTCACTTTATAATGTTCTTGCACATTAAATGTTGCTAACTCAGACTTTGCACGAAGTAACTGTTCAATCGCTAAATCATAGTTAAAAAGAGCTAAATGTATAGCTGCTATTTCTCTAAGAGTTAAAGCTCGTTCGTAATAGTTTTCAGCCAGTTCGTAAGCTTGGTAAGATTTTTGTGCAGTATCGAAAGCCAACTTATATTGGCCTTTCGCTAAATAAACGCGGTTCAAGACAAAATTAGCAAAACCAATAGCAGAGGTTTGTGATTTATCATCAAGCTCGGGATTTAAAGCAACTTCAGCGATTGGCTGCAAAATCATTTTTGCGCGTTCATATAAACCTTGGCTATAAAGGTGGAAGGCCTCACAGACACTAAGATCTTGCGAAAGCACTGCATCCCCTGAAGAGCTTATAACCTGCTTAGCCTCAGCTAAAAACACTTTAAATGCTTGGCGCTTATCTAGCGTATCGGTATCAAGAAAAAGGCACTTAAACGCCATAACCCTAGCATCGTCTAAGTTATCACTGTATGGCATACCAGCTTCAAGGGAAGCTAATAAAGCCATAGATTCAGGCGTGGTGGTATACCCTTGATAAACGCGATCGATACTGTTTTTTACATCACTGGCAAAAAGACTGGTTGAAAAGAAAAAAAGTAACAACATCCTGTACATACTCTACAATCCCTTAGTCCACAGCGCGATATTTATTATTTTTGTTATCGCCATTAAAATCCAAACGATTATTGCACTAAATTGAATTTGATAACAGATTGAAATAACAAATTTAATCAACCAGTCCTTCGAATAACCATTTACCTCAACGGCACCTTTATTAATCATTACTTATATATGGTTATTTCAGCTAATTAGTTGGTCGCTGTTTACTGAATGATTAGTACATTATTACCCATTCACATGTAAAAATACGGAAGGTGTTGTGTTGTGTTGTGTTGTGTTGTGCCATGACAAAACTACAGTCATACATTTAACACTATTATCCCGTTATCTCGTCCTGAAATAAGCAATAGATGAGTAATTCTTTTCAAGAAGGGTTTTGTTCGCGACAAACTCTAAATACCTAAACCCATGAAGGTAATGACTTTACCAGAAGTAAAAAGTACAGCTTTAAACGAGAGGCCATGGCGCGATGCACCTATGTGTTCTCCGTGGTGACATTCATTTTCTCGCTCTAAAGCTAGATCTATAAGTGAAATCAAAATCCACTGGGGTTCGTTAAACTATTCCCAACCTACAAATTCAGTAATTATTTTAAAATACTCAACCCTTTAGACTTGCATTTACCTAATAAGTAAACTTAATTTGAAGAAGTAATGGAACTCCAATTAAAAGGAATTTGCAATGGCTAAATTAATAATCATCGTTAGTTTACTTTTTTGTTTGCACGCTTACGCGACAAATATTTTTCAGCTTAACTCTGAAGCTAACAATATAAATTTAACCGATACTCAACCCAACCATCAACCATGGAATGCCGACTCTGTCTATGTAGTCGGTGATGTCGTCACTCATAACGATAGTTTATTTATCGCCGCTTTTTGGGTAAAGGGCGTCGAACCAATAGAAAATAAACCCCATTGGGATGGTTGGATTTGGCTGCAAAATACCGTGATAGAAAAGTGGCAAACAAACAAAGTGTATCAAGCCGGCAGCCTTGTAAAACACGGACCCGACTACTACCTTGCCCGCTACTGGAATGAGAATAACGAACCCGCCCCCCACAGTAGTTGGCAAAAAATTAAAGATTTATTTTATCTAACCCCAGATTTACCGCTTGAACACCCTGACGACTATAAAACGCTGGACGGTGTTGATCAAAATGACAACGGTATCCGCGACGATTATGAGCGCTATGTGTATGAAAAGTTTGATTCTCCACAGCTCATCACCTTTAGTTTAGGTGCAGCTTCAACATTACAACTGGTTATTGATATTGAGCAAGGGCGCATACCAAATTTAGATGCTGAGATTGGTAAGCAGATTATTTTGGATATGATCAACATAAGCTACTGTGTTCGATATTTACAAAATTCACACCCACACTTTAAAGAACCCGAAGTTTTATACTTTAATACGATAGATAGAGCTTACGCTAACCGGAAAAGCCAAAATAAAATTAGTGACTATATTGCTTGGGATGACGACTTTCATTACGGCGCTGATAGAGACTGCAAAATCCTTAAGTTGTAAGAAATACTTAGGCTCAGGTCCTGAGAGAGCCTCATGGTTTGCCGTCATTACTAGGTGCGTATGTAGTGGTCAATAAAATTGAGTTTAAAAAATAAGAATACTTGGTTTTTTGAATTAAAAGTTCAAGCACAGCTGCCTGCTTGACCGGAACTTTCTAATGGGTGACCACTTTGCTCTACATCGCTAGACGCTTAATTTTTAATTAATAAGGCAAATCAGCAATAAAAAAGGGCTCTGTGAGCCCTTTAAATCAGTTTTATGGATATAAATTATTGCGGGATATATTGATATATGGCTTTACCATAATAATTGGTATAAGCGCCACCAACCGACAGCAGAGTATTACCATAGGCAACCGTTTTAAAATCACGTAAATAATAGCTAGTCGTATCTTGCACCTCAACCGCAAACGGATTAGCGGTAAGCGTTTTCCATTGCATTAAATCAAAATCAAATTGCACAAAGTTTTTTGCACTTAACAGGTATAACGTATTACCTGTAAGTGTAGTGTCATAATAAACACCGGCTGCAAAATCAGGAATTAACTCTGAATTTAAAACACTTTGTGTTGCAACATCAAATTGACTTAACAGTAATTGCTCGTATTGACGTTGGATAACAAAAAGCGCATCACCTTTGCTAAAACAATGCTGTATTTCATTCAAACTCTCAGGTAATTCTGTTGCTTGCCAGCTGTTGTCCACTGTATTTAAACGATTAAGGCGTTGCTGTTGACCATTTTTAGAAAACGCAATGACCTCACCATTAAATGAACAACTCGCTTGTAGTGGATTAATAAACGGCGCAAAGATCGGTGCTGCAAACGCCTGCCAGGTTTTTTCTTTTGTATCATACACTTCCATATTAGCTTGTGCATTTGCCTCACTTGAACATGCCTCGGTGCCACCAAAGAGATAAAGCTTTTTATCAACAAGCTCTAATTGATAATAATAACGACTCGATTGCGGTGAGCTCAGTTTTTGCCAGCTATTTTGTGCAATATCCCAATGTGACAACCTCGGAGCGCTCGGTTCGGCACTTGCACATATAGAAGCAGCAGCAATCGCAAAGTTATGTGTCACTGCATACAGATCATCACTGGTTGACTGGACATTTAAATGCGCACCTTCAAAACCCGGTAAATCACCGAGTTTAACCCAAGATACTGCAATCACTTCAATATCAAATGCAGGTAAAGCAGCTTCAAATTCACCATCTGAGACACGAATAACAATACCACTGGTTGTACCTGCATGCTGATTTGAAGGCATACCACTTAATACTCCCGTTACGGTATCAAACGTCGCCCAATCAGGTTTATTGTCAATACTAAAACTCAATTGCTGCGAATCAATATCTGAAGCAGCGGCAGCAAAATGATACGTTTCATTCGCTTGCACAGCAGCAGCTGGAGTTCCTGTAATTACTGGCGCATCGTTAACAGCCGCAAGGGTAATATTAACTTTTACCGTACTACTTTCTTTAGTGCCTTTTTTTAGTTTAAAGCTAAAGGTATCGTCACCAAATTGGTCTGCCACCGGCACATAGCTTAAATTTGGGTATGTGCCCGCTATTTCACCAAGCGTAGGTTGATCTACTAATTCTAAAACTATGGCCTCAGCGCCATCAGGGACTTTATTGGCATTAATGACTATAGCTGATGGGCTATCTTCCTTGCCCGTAACCGTCATTAATGGCTGGATCTCAAACACACTTTGGACTTCGGTCGGTGTGCTTTTTTTATCAGAACCCCCACAGCCGGTTAACAATACAGCCGATATAGCTAAACTTAAAATTTTGATCTTCATAATATAAAACCACTTCCGATGTGAAAAGTAATCTAATGGGCCTTCCGTTCCTCATCTTTGCCATACCATTGACGAGCAATGAGCAACAAAAGGATAGAACTTCATTAAATACTAAAGTTTTTTTAGGTACAAGAATTCATGTCAATTCATTGTAAATAAATGTATAAAAAAACTGCAAAAATCACGAAAACCAAATGGGTGACTCCTTGGGTTTCTTGGTTTTTTGAATAAAAAGATCAAGAAAACACAGCTGCCTGCTTGACCGGAAATTTCTAGTGGGTGACCCTGACGAATCTTTGTACTTGTGTTTTTTAATCTACACACCCTAATTATAGCCAATTAAGTATTTGGTGTAATAATGTGTAATAGATATCCCAGATCAAACAACCTAACATTTTATAAACAACACATTTTATGTTGTTTAATCATGAAATAGTTATTAACAATGGAGAAATAAATTATGAGTACCGATACTAATTTTAATATTGATGTTAATCAGCTGATTTCTAGTGTTTTTGGTAGCAATAAAGATCGTAACGATTTGGCTGTGGGTGTAAGGAATGCAACAAAATCAACAATAAGTGTAGATTATTATATTGATCATGGTAGTTTACGAGATGTTGATGGTGGCAACAAAATTAGCCCGGGAGATCTTTGGGAAGCAGGAGTTCATGCTAAAGGTGCTGGTTCAAATATTACTATAAGCATTGAAATTTCTGATAATCAATCAGGTTGGGCAATTATGTCCGCAACACCAGCAAATAAAGAGAATTACTTTAAAGTACAGCATAGTAGAACTCCTTATAGTAGCTCTAAAGATGCATATAAAGCGGCTGATAAAACAAAAAAGCACTACTCTGATGATGGCATTTACGATGAGAGTCATAACGGTTATACGGCAGTGATAAGTATGACTGGTGAAAGTCCTGCAGCCTGTACTATTGTTATCGAAGATAGCTAATTTTAAATTTCCTTTCTGAAACCTATCGAGCGGTAGGTTTTTTATTTATATTAAAGATTTAGAATGAACGAAATGACGAAGAGTCAAATCTTGACTTCAGATATCAAACCATCTCGAAGTTTTTCGTATTGTAATTTAACCTTTTTATCTTCAACCATTAATGTATTCAACCTACCCACCGTTTTAGATATTGCAGAATAATGCTGAACATTATAAATATCTGCTAATACCTGCAAGTTTAACCCCGATAAGTCTTGGCATAATTTAAAACCCAAAGGGGTCAAATCTTGACTTCAGACATCAAACCATTTCGAAGTTTTTCATATTGTAATTTAACCTTTTTATCTTCAACCATTAATGTATTCAACCTACCCACCGTTTTAGATATTGCAGAATAATGCTGAACATTATAAATATCTGCTAATACCTGCAAATTTAACCCCGATAAGTCTTGCCATAATTTAATAGCAAACCAACGTGGTAAGTTTTTCTCTTTTCGCCCCTTTTTAACCGTTATAATCTCATCAACTTCAACATTAAAGTGTTGAACTAAGTAAGCAATTACATCATCTGCTGAGTGCTTTTTTGCTACAAGCTTTCTTTCGCTATCTGACTTGGCAATATAGTCTTTTATGTTTTCAATAAAGTCCTCACAACCCAAAACCGACAATAACTTTTTAGCACTATAAAAAGCGCTTATTTCTTTATTATTTTC
>NZ_JACJEQ010000036.1:0-20344 GCF_014164125.1 Pseudoalteromonas sp. SG44-8
ACCTAAGTTCTTATACTCTCCTTGATTTTCTTTTATCCACCTCCATATCTCCATAGTTAATATAATTTTATAGTCTTAATTAAAGTTATGTTTACGGCTTATTTTAAATTTTCTTGCAGAAAACTGATATCTTAACTACGCGATGGTTTGATGTTTCGCTGAGTCTGGTATAGTAGCGCACGTATTGAACGCTGTATTTCACAACGTTTCTCGAAATTGCTAATTAATATGTGCTCGTGTGAGTAATCTATTAATTAGTAATTATAAAAATGGGTTAGCTGATACTCGGCTAGCAAAGAACACATTGTAACGGTTTTATCATGATATCTAATTTATTTACCAAGATTTTTGGTAGTCGCAATGACCGCACTATTAAAAATTTAAGAAAGACGGTCGCGCTGATCAACGCGCTTGAAACGCAACTTGAAGCGCTTTCAGACGAAGATTTAAAAGCCAAAACAGCAGAGTTTAGAGAGCGTTACGATAACGGACAAAGTCTTGATGACATTCTACCAGAAGCATTTGCTGTGGTACGTGAAGCATCAAAACGTGTAAATGGTATGCGTCACTTTGACGTGCAGTTGCTAGGTGGTATGGTTTTACACCAAGGCCGCATCGCAGAAATGCGTACTGGTGAGGGTAAAACCCTTACCGCAAGTTTACCAGCATACTTACGTGGTATAACGGGTAAAGGTGTTCACGTAATTACCGTGAATGACTACCTTGCCAAGCGCGATGCTGAAACTAACCGCCCATTATTTGAATTTTTAGGTTTAACTGTTGGCTGTAACGTACCGGGTATGATGCCGCAACAGAAAAAAGAAGCCTACGCCGCTGATATTACCTACGGTACCAATAACGAATTTGGTTTTGATTACCTGCGTGACAATATGGCGTTTAGCATTAACGAACGCGTGCAACGTCCACTTTACTATGCGGTAGTCGATGAAGTTGACTCGATCTTAATTGATGAAGCCCGTACTCCACTGATTATCTCAGGCCCTGCTGAAGATAGCTCGCAGTTATATGCTGAAATCAATACCATAGTTCCGCTTCTTGAGTTACAAGAGAAAGAAGACGAAGAAGGTATTGAAGGCGATGGTGATTTCACTATTGATGAAAAAGCCAAGCAAGTTCATTTAACTGAACGTGGTCAAATTAAAGTTGAAGAATTACTGATTGAACGTGGTTTGATAGCTGAGGGCGACTCGCTTTATTCTGCTGCGAGTATTACCCTGCTTAGCCATATTTATGCGGCATTACGTGCCCATAAGCTGTATCAAAAAGACATTGATTACGTTGTAAAAGAAAACGAAGTAATCATTGTTGATGAACACACTGGCCGTACAATGGAAGGGCGTCGTTGGTCTGAAGGTTTACATCAAGCTGTTGAAGCAAAAGAAAATGTAAAAATTCAAAACGAAAACCAAACGTTAGCGTCAATTACATTCCAAAACTACTTCCGTATTTACGATACCCTTGCAGGTATGACTGGTACTGCCGACACTGAAGCATTTGAGTTTCAGTCAATCTACGGTCTAGATACTGTTGTTATGCCAACTAATAAGCCGATGATCCGTGAAGATCGCGCTGATTTAGTTTACTTAACGCAAGAAGAAAAATACGAAGCCATTCTAATCGATATTAAAGATTGCCAAGAGCGCGGCCAGCCAGTATTGGTGGGTACGATTTCAATCGAAAGCTCTGAATATTTATCGCAATTTTTACGTAAAGAAAAAATCAAGCACAACGTACTTAATGCTAAATTCCATGCCCAAGAAGCAGACATCGTTGCCGATGCTGGTTTACCAGGCACAGTAACAATCGCAACTAACATGGCTGGTCGTGGTACTGATATCGTGTTAGGCGGTAACTGGAATAGCGAAGTTGAAAAACTTGAAAACCCAACTGATGAGCAAATCAAAGCGATTAAAGAAGCGTGGCAAATTCGCCATGATGCAGTAATTGCTGCTGGTGGTTTACATATCATTGGTACTGAGCGTCACGAATCACGCCGTATCGATAACCAGTTACGTGGTCGTTCTGGCCGTCAAGGTGACGCCGGTTCAAGCCGTTTTTACCTATCGATGGATGACGCATTAATGCGTATCTTCGCTGGTGAACGTATGACTAATATGATGCGTAAACTAGGTATGCAACGTGGCGAAGCGATTGAGCATCCATGGGTTAACCGTGCCATTGAAAACGCGCAACGTAAAGTTGAAGCACGTAACTTTGATGTGCGTAAACAGTTGCTTGAATACGATGATGTAGCAAACGACCAACGTCGTGTTGTTTACTCACAACGTAATGAGTTGCTTGAAGAAGGCGATATTTCAGAGACGATCACGGTTATTCGTGGCGACGTATTGGGCAACACTATTGACCAATATATTGCACCACAAAGTTTAGCTGAAATGTGGGATATTCCGGGCCTTGAAGAGCGCTTAAAACAAGACTTCTTAATTGAGTTACCGATTACACAATGGTTAGCTGACGATAACAAACTTTACGAAGAAAAGTTACGTGAGCGTATTGAAGAGTCAGTAGAGCAAGCTTATAAACAGAAAGAGCAACAAGTTGGCGATTCTGTACTTCGTCAGTTTGAAAAAGCAATCATGCTACAAAGCTTGGATCAACATTGGAAAGATCACCTTGCTGCGATGGATCACCTTCGCCAAGGTATTCATTTACGTGGCTATGCGCAAAAGAATCCTAAGCAAGAGTACAAGCGTGAGTCGTTTGAGTTGTTCTCTGAAATGCTTGAGAACCTGAAAATTGATGTAGTTAGTATTTTAAGTAAAGTACAAGTACGTGCTGAAGAAGATGTTGAAAAAATTGAAGAGCAACACCGCCAAAGTGAAAATGCTCCTCGTGAATATCAACATGAAGAAGTTGAGCACGTAGGCGGCGAAGCACCAAAAGGTGCGGTCGTAACATCACGCGCAGAGCCAAAAGTTGGCCGCAACGAACCTTGCCCATGTGGCTCGGGTCAAAAGTTCAAACAGTGTTGTGGTAAGTTAAAATAACCAAATGTTATAATTAACAATTAAAAAGCGACGCCTGCGTCGCTTTTTTTGTTTGTAAGATTAAATATCGGGCGAGTGGCTTGCCACCGTGATATTCAATATTGTATCGGAGTTTGTGCGTCAGCAAGCTTAACGCCTACGGTGTTAAATTGTATTCTGGTGTTTAATCACTTGTAGGCGAGTGGCTTGCCACCGCGTTTTAAATGTGGCTCGGTGTTGGTGCGTCAGCAAGCTTAACGCCTACGGGTGTTAAAGTTTATCTCGGTGTTAAATCACTTGTAGGCGAGTGGCTTGCCACCGCGATATTCAATATTGTTTCGGTTTTTGTGCGTCAGCAAGCTTAACGCCTGCGGTGTTAAATTGTATTCTGGTGTTAAATCACTTGTAGGCGAGTGGCTTGCCACCGCGATATTCAATATTGTTTCGGTGTTTTTGCGTCAGCAAGCTCAACGCCTACGGGTGTTGCATTTTACTCTGGTGTTTAATCACTTGTAGGCGAGTGGCTTGCCACCGCGATATTCAATATTGTTTCGGTGCTTTTGCGTCAGCAAGCTTAACGCCTACGGGTGTTAAACTTTACTCTGATGTTTAATTAATTACTTGTAAGCGCGGCTTTATGCCGCGCGGTTTTAATTAAGGTATTACGATGAATAAGAAAATTGTGCATGTAGCGGTGGGGGTTATCAAAGCAGATAACACACTATTTATCTGTAAGCGCCCTGACGATAAACACCAAGGTGGTTTGTGGGAGTTTCCGGGCGGCAAAGTAGAAGCTGGCGAAACTGTATTCGAAGCACTAAAGCGCGAGCTTCAAGAAGAAGTAGGTTTAACAATTAATAGTTCAAGCGAGCTGATGGTTATTGAGCATGATTATGGCGATAAATGTGTAAAACTCGACGTGCATTTAGTTACTGATTTTAGCGGCCAAGCCCATGGCGCAGAAGGTCAGCAAAGTGCATGGGTCGCGATTGATAAGTTAGACGATTACAATTTTCCTGCCGCCAACGTAGAGATTATCGAAAAAATAAAAGTGGATGTTTAAATTTACCTAGGCGAGTGGCTTGCCACCGCTTTTTTAAAATGTGGTGTGGTGTTTTGCGTCAGCAAGCTCAACGCCTACGGGTGTTAAATTTTACTTTGGTGTCTAATTAATCACTTGTAGGCGAGTGGCTTGCCACCGCGTTTTAAAATGTGGTGTGGTGTTTTTGCGTCAGCAAGCTTAACGCCTACGGTGTTAAAGTTTACTTTGATGTGTAATTTATTACTTGTAGGCGAGTGGCTTGCCACCGCGTTTCAAAATGTGGTGTGGTGTTTTGCGTCAGCAAGCTCAACGCCTACGGGTGTTAAATTTTACTCTGATGTTTAATTGATCACTTGTAGGCGAGTGGCTTGCCACCGCGTTTTAAAATTCCGTGTTTATTAAGAAAGCTCAATCTTTACTGGAGGGATCTCGATTAATTGCTATATTTACTTGTAGTTAATTGAGGGAAAGTAATGGTTGATACCAGTAAGCGGACTAAAGGGCGATGCTCGATAATTAATCATTATTACTCAGTTACAATTTGTACTGAAAATAGAATGCAGCTTTTTTGTGATTTTGATAGTAGCTGTTTAATTATGAGGGAGTTACATTTTTTTTCGCATTCGGGAAACCTTAAGACAATTTGTTTTTCATTAATGCCTGATCACTTGCATTGGCTATTTCAGCTTAGAAATACTGATGATTTATCCAAAGTTATTGGTCAATTTAAAAGTATTACTACGATTAAATTGAACCGTTATTTACTTTCTAGCGGAAAAATTTGGCAAGCTAACTTTTATGATCACAAGCTTAGATCTGATGACGATTTACTTAACCAAGCTAGATATATAGTTGCAAACCCGCTCAGGGCTGGCTTGGTTAAAAGTGTGGGTGATTATCCATTTTGGAATTGTGTATATTTAAACTAATCCCAGTACATCTAATCTACTCTTTCGTAATATGCCACCGCGTTTTAAATGTGGTGTGGTGTTTTGCGTCAGCAAGCTCAACGCGTACGGGTGTTAAATTATACTTTGGTGTCTAATTAATTACTTGTAGGCGAGTGACCTGCCATCGCGTTTTAAAATGTGTTGTGGTGTTTTGCGTCAGCAAGCTTAACGCCTACGGGTGTTGCATTTTACTCTGGTGTTTAATTAATTGCTTGTAGGCGAGTGGCTTGCCACCGCGTTTTAAATGTGGCGTGGTGTTTTTGCGTCAGCAAGCTCGACGCCTACGGGTGATAAATTTTACTTTGGTGTCTAATTAATTACTTGTAGGCGAGTGGCTTGCCACCGCGTTTTTAAAATGTAGCTCGGTGTTTGTGCGTCAGCAAGCTTAACGCCTACGGGAGTTAAGTTGTACTTTGGTGTCTAATTAATCACTTGTAGGTGAGTGGCTTGCCACCGCGAAAAGAGTTGTTTTTTTAGATAATTTGGTGTGCTGTGCTTTTTAGACTATATTTTAAGCAAGGATAATTTTAGGAATAAGTATGCGCGAGAACCTTCCTGTCACGAAGACTGAAAGAACATTTCCAGATGATTCTAAGCTCATTTCTGTAACAGACTTAAAAGGTCAAATTGTTGATTGTAATGATGAGTTTGTAGCCATTAGTGGTTTTACTAAAGAGCAATTAATAGGTCAGCCCCACAATATTATTCGTCATCCAGATATGCCCTCTCTTGCTTATAAAGTTATGTGGGAGCATTTAAAAGCTGGGAAGTCTTGGATGGGCTTAGTTAAAAATCGTTGTAAAAATGGTGATTTTTATTGGGTTGATGCCTATATAACTCCTGTGACTGAGGGTGGTAAGGTCACGGGTTATGAGTCGGTACGTTCTTGTCCTAGCAGAACTGATGTTAAGCGGGCGGAGGCGCTATATAAAAACATAGTAAAGAATAGCAAACAGCTAAGTTTGCCGATTGCGGTGGAAAATATCGCTTTGATTATTGTCACTATTGCATCAGTGTTGTTATTTACTATGGGTTGGCAAAGTCCGGCATTATTGCTTTTTATTGCTGCTATTTTAGGTTATGCAATATGGGGACTAGTAGCCAAAAAACGTATGGTTAATGCACTTTATGAAATGTTATCAGGGGCATTTTCTCATTCACTGGCGGTTAGCAGTTACACTGATGACACGGGGGAGTTGGGTCATTTAAAGGTGGCAATTAAAAGTCAACAAGCACACTTAGGAGCTGTGATCACACGGATTGAGAATGAGTCAAAAAGAGTGTCGCAGCAGTCAGATATTGGTGAACGCTTAACCAAGACCATGCTTGATAAAATTGAGCAACAGCAAAATGAAACCATGCAAGCTGCGGCGGCAATGAATCAAATGGCCACCACGATTGCTGATGTGGCAAAGCATGTTACTGATACCGCATCACATGCTGATATTGCAAACGAATTGACTATTAAAGGCGGTCAAATTGCGAATGCCACACAGCAAGCTATTGAACAGCTCCGCGATACTGTTCTTGAAATCAGCGAATCCGTACAGCGAGTTTCTGAGCAAACCAAAAATATTGCCGAAGCTGCGCAAATAATCGAACAAATTGCTGAACAAACCAATTTATTAGCACTCAATGCCGCCATTGAAGCTGCGCGTGCTGGTGAGCAAGGGCGTGGCTTCGCAGTGGTAGCCGATGAAGTTCGTAATTTAGCTAAACGTACTCAAGATTCCACTAAAGATATTTATGACATAGTGAATGAATTAACAACACGGGCTACAAGAGCTGTCGATGTTGCAGAAAAAGGTGGTAAAAATGCCCAGCATGGTCTCAATCAAGTGCTGCAAAGTAGCGAAATGCTACAAGGTGTATCTGAAGCTGTAGGTGAAATTGCGAGTATGTCGACCCAAATGGCGACTGCTGTTGAACAACAGTCACATGTTGCTGAGGACGTGAATCAGCAAATTCTTCGCATTTCAGAGTTAGCTAATTACAGCTTTACTGATGCAAAAGATACCGCTGAGGCTATTTCATTATTAAAAACAGTATCGGAGGCGCTGCACGAGCTAGTGGTAAGGTTTAAATAATCAGCCTGAGCTTCAGATAATAAATTAATACGTTTGTAAGTTTTTTAATCCAATCTTAGATAATCAATGACTGCTAAAGCAGTGTGATAGATAACCGTATTAGAGTTTTGATACGAATTGTTACATATTCGATTTTATTGTTGCTCCGATGAGGTTTATGATGGGATCAGCGAGCAGCTTATTATTAAGCTGCTTAAACGGTTTGTATTATCAACAATAATGATTTACGGGATTCCCATGAAAAAAATATCGCTCACTGCAGCAAGTATTGCACTTGCGCTGGGCCTAGTTGGCTGTGGTGAACAACAAGATGTTAAAGCGCCAGAAAGCAATGCTGTTAGTGAAGTGAAAACAGCTCTTAATTCAGGTATTGAATTAGCAAATATAGATAAGTCGGTCCGTGCGCAGGATGATTTTTATTATCACGTTAATGGTCAATGGTTGGCGACGACTGAGATCCCTGGCGATAAATCAAATTACGGTTCATTCTCACAATTGTATGACGACTCGCAAGCCGCAATGAAAACAGTGCTTGAACAAGCGGCTGCTAACACAGCTGCTAAAGCCGGAACTGATGAATACAAGCTAGGTGCGTTCTTTAAGAGTTACATGAATGAAGCTAAGCGTGATGAATTAGGTATAACACCGCTAAATGGCCCGTTAACTGCTATTGATGGTGTTAAAAATAAGTCTGATTTAGTCGCACTTATGGCGCAAATACGTATTCAAGGTGGCGCGGTGCCATTTGGTTGGTATGTAAATAATGATGCCAAGAACTCGAGTGAAAATGCATTATATGCGTATCAATCAGGCCTTGGCTTACCGGATCGTGATTATTATTTAAAAGATGACGAAAAGTTCACTAAAATTCGTGCCGCATACCAAGTTTACATTGCTGACGTTCTAAAACGCGCTGGTGTAGAAAAAGCCGATGAAGCTGCTAAAGCAATTATTGCACTTGAAACCAGTATTGCTGATGCACAGTGGACGCGTGTTGAAAGTCGTGATGCTACAAAGTCTTATAACAAAATGAGCGTGAGTGATGCAAGTAAGCTAACAGGTGAGTTTGACCTTGCTGAATACTTCAAAGCGTCTGGTGTAAACGTACAAGATATTATCGTCAGTCAGCCTAGCTACTTTGAAAAATTTGCCGATATTTATAAAACGACAGATCTTGAAACGTGGCAACAATACCTTAAATTTCATTTAGTAAGTAACTATGCAGGTATATTAGATAAAGATCTGGTTGATTTAAACTTTAACTTTTACAGCACCACATTGCGCGGCGTAAAAGAGCAAACTCCGCTTTGGAAACAAGCCGTGGATGCATCAAATGAAGTGTTAGGTGAAATTTTAGGAAAAGTGTACGTTAAAGACAATTTCCCGCCAGAAGCAAAAGCGCGCATGGAAGAGTTAGTTGATAACGTGATCAAAGGCTATGGCGTTGCGATTGAAAATCTTGAGTGGATGAGCCCTGAAACCAAGCTTGCTGCGAAAGAAAAGCTCGACAAATTTACCCCAAAAATTGGCTACCCAGATAACTGGAAAGACTATTCACAGTTAAGCATTAATGCGGATGATTTAGTTGGTAACTATATTCGCCATAGTGAATGGGCTTATGCCGATATGATTGACAAGCTAGGTAAGCCAGTGGATCGTTCTGAATGGCACATGACACCACAAACAGTAAATGCTTACTATAACCCGGTGAATAACGAAATTGTATTCCCTGCGGCAATTTTACAACCACCATTTTTTAACTTAGAAGCTGATGATGCGGTTAACTACGGTGCAATTGGTGCGGTAATTGGTCACGAGTTAGGGCATGGTTTTGATGACCAAGGTGCTAAGTATGATGGTGATGGTAATTTACGTGATTGGTGGAGCGAGTCAGACCTTAAACAGTTTGAAGAGCGCACTGGTCAGTTAGTTGCACAGTATAACGAGTATCAACCATTTGCAGATGCCAGCGTTAATGGTCAATTGACCTTAGGTGAGAATATTGGCGATTTAGGTGGCCTAACGGTTGCTTTCACTGCTTATCAGTTATCGCTAGGTGGCGATAAAGCGCCAGTGATTGATGGTTATACCGGTGATCAGCGCTTCTTTATGGGCTGGTCGCAAATTTGGCGTCGTAAATACCGTGACGAAGAGCTACGTAACCGCCTAATGACAGACCCGCATTCACCAAGCCATTACCGCGTGATCGGTATCTTGTCGAATATGCCTGAGTTTTATCAAGCATTTGACGTTAAAGAAGGCGACAAAATGTATATCAAACCAGCTGATCGCGTAAAAATTTGGTAATTAGTTTTTATTAGTTTGATGATTAAACGGTGGCTTAGGCCGCCGTTTTTGTTTTGAGGGGGAGTAAAAGGTTAAAGGTTAAAGAGAAAGGGGCTAGGTGCTAGGGAAGTGACTAGGAGCGCGTTGCTCGAAGCCCATGGCATTTACCCTCATTGTCTTCTCTTTGTGCGTCAGCAAGCTTAACGCCTACGGTGTTAAAGTTTACTTTGATGTGTAATTAATCACTTGTAGGCGAGTGGCTTGCCACCGCATTTTAAATGTGGAACGGTGTTTGTGCGTCAGCAAGCTTAACGCCTACGGGTGTTAAATTTTACTTTGATATGTAATTTATTACTGGTAGGCGAGTGGCTTGCCACCGCATTTTTAATGTGGCGTGGTGTTTGTGCGTCAGCAAGCTTAACGCCTACGGGTGTTAAATTTTACTTTGATGTTTTAATTAATTACTTGTAGGCGAGTGGCTTGCCACCGCGTTTTTAAAATGTAGCTCGGTGTTTGTGCGTCAGCAAGCTTAACGCCTACGGGTGTTAAATTGTACTTTGGTGTTTAATTAATTACTTGTAGGCGAGTGGCTTGCCACCGCGATATTCAATATTGTTTCGGTGTTTGTGCGTCAGCAAGCTTAACGCCTACGGGTGTTAAATTTTACTTTGATGTGTAATTAATCACTTGTAGGCGAGTGGCTTGCCACCGCATTTTAAATGTGGAACGGTGTTTGTGCGTCAGCAAGCTTAACGCCTACGGGTGTTAAATTTTACTTTGATGTTTTAATTAATTACTTGTAGGCGAGTGGCTTGCCACCGCGTTTTAAATGTGGCGTGGTGTTTATGCGTCAGCAAGCTTAACGCCTACGGGAGTTAAGTTGTACTTTGATGTTTAATTAATCACTTGTAGGCGAGTGGCTTGCCACCGCGTTTCAAAATGTGGCGTGGTGTTTTTGCGTCAGCAAGCTTAACGCCTACGGTGTTAAAGTTTACTTTGATGTTTAATTAATTACTTGTAGGCGAGTGGCTTGCCACCGCGAAAGGTTAAAAAGGTACTGGATGCTAGGGAAGTGACTAGGTGCTAGGCTAGAACCTATCCCCTAAAACCTAACTCCGATAGCTAGATCTGGCGGTTGAAACTGGTAAACTCAGCTTTATTAAACGTTAAAGCTGATTAAAAATGAAAAAACATCATCTAAGTTTAGTCGTCCTCGCGGGTGGCTTGGGTACTCGCTTTGGTGGCAATAAACAAATCGCTGAGATTGCTGGGTTGGGTTGTACCATTATGGAGTTGAGTATTGCTGATGCTGTTGCCGCAGGAGTAACTCAGGTTGTATTAGTGATCAATCAGGCTGTGCGCAGCGAGATTGAGCAAGTGATTTTACCGCGCTTACCAACGGGGATTGATGTTGTGTTGGTTGAACAACACATTGATTTAGTGCCAGAACAATTCCAATTACTTGCACAACAGCGAAGTAAGCCTTGGGGCACCGGGCATGCTTTATTATGCGCTAAAGATCATGTTCATAACCCCGCGATCGTCATCACAGCCGATGATTATTATGGCGCGTCGTCATTTTTATTACTCGCTGAACATTTTAAAAACCTGACTAGTTGGGCTATGGTGGGTTACCCAATTATTGATACTTTGTCAGATCAAGGAGGGGTGAATAGAGGCGTATGCCAAGTTAAAAATAACCAATTAATTGATGTTGTTGAGTATTTAAATATTCAGCACGAGAACGGTCAAATAATGGGTGACAATCCGCAGGGGCTCCGTGAGAAAATTGCCGTGGATGCGTTGGCATCAATGAGTTTTTGGGCAATTACGCCAACATTTTTTGACCGCCTAGAAGCAGGCTTTGACGAGTTTCTGCAAAAGTATGACAACGGTGTCAGAATGGAGTATTATTTACCCGATCAAGTTCAACAAGCGATCACATCTAATCAACAAATAGTTACCATATATACCGCAAAAGAGTCGTGGTATGGAGTGACTTATAAATCAGAATTACAGGATGTTACAGGTAAATTATATGAATTACGTCACGGATGAACTAGCCCCGATCTTGCCTTTTCCAGGGCACAACAATAGCGAAGTAAGTATGAAGTCAAATTCCATTGCGGTTTACTTGTCTGAGAGTTTTGGTCTTGGTAGTGAAAAAATCAGCATGAAGCCAATTGGTAGTGGTCACATAAATAGCACTATGCTATTAACTGCACCAAAAAAATCATTAGTTGTTCAAAAACTAAATACCGAGGTTTTTCCTGAACCAGATATGTTAGTTAAAAATGCTCGTTTAATTGAACGTCATTTAACTAAAAAACGTCAATTAGGCGAGTATGATTTAGCAATCATCCGCCATGTTCCTACAGTTGAAAATAACTATTTAGTTGATTGTGATAACGGTGTTTGGCGCGCACTCGAATTTATTGGCGGCAGTTATAGTGAAGATGTAGTTTTAAATACTTCACAAGCGCAAACTGCAGCCAATGCATTTGGTCAATTTGCTGTTGCTTTAGAAGACTTTGATGCCAAACAACTACATCAAGTTATTCCTGATTTTCATAATTTAGCGATGCGCGCTGAAAAGCTCAAAGCTGTGGTTGCAAAAGATCCACAGCAGCGCTTAGCCAGCTGCCAAGCTGACGTTGATTTTTGTTTCGCGCAATTTGGCTTAATTGATGAGCTTAAAGCATTGACGGGCATTGTACCGGTTCGACCATGTCATAATGATACTAAAATTAATAATATGCTGTTTTGTAATACATCAAATGATGCCAAAGCAGTGATTGATTTAGACACCTGTATGCCTGGTTATTGGTTGTATGATTTTGGTGATATGGTGCGTACTTTTTGCTCTCCTGAACAAGAAGATTCAACGGATTTAGCTAATGTATGTGTGCGCGAAGAGATTTTTGCAGCGGTAGTCAAAGGTTATGTAGAGCCTTTGAAAGACTTGATTACCGAACAAGAAAAACAAAGCTTTTGGTTAGGCACTAAAGTAATGACCTTTATGATTGGCCTACGTTTTTTAACTGATTACATTGACGGTGATCATTATTTTTCAATCAAGCATGCTAACCACAACTTAGAACGTGCGCAAAATCAGTTTGCTTTATATCGTGATATTCTCGCAAAAAAAACCACGCTTAAAGCTATTTTAAGAGATGTGTGATTTTTTTCAGTTAAAGGGCTAGGTTGTAGGTTGTAGGGGGAAGTGAAATATCTTCTCACTAACACTCATTCACTTCTCTTTGTGCAAAAATGGTTTTCGTAGGAGCCGGCTTTAGCCGCGAACGAAAGATTTAAAAGATTCATTCACAAATAGGTTAAGAGGCGCGTTTAAAATTGCGCGAGGTAAACTCCTGCCTACGGTTGGCATTGGTGCTTGGGTTGTCGTAGGCGCGGCTTATAAAATTCATGGCTAAAGCCATTTCCTACATCGTCGATTGAGATTGGTTAAATACCAAGGGTTAAGGTTAATTCTAACTCCTTCTTTTCCTATGCTATCCATCCCCATCTGCTTTACCTCCCAAGCTGTTTTAGGTAAGTTAAAACTAGATTAGTTCTAGGATAATAATAATGAAGCAGTTTAATCGTCGAGATTTTTTAAAAGCCGCGAGTGCTACGGCAGCGGCTAGTGTGATTTCAGGATGTGCCACGGGTACTCAAAGTGGCGTTATTACTCCCCCAGCGCAAGGGCGCTCTGTAATTGGTCTTGTCGCGCCAAAAATGGATGTAGTACGGGTTGGGTTTATAGGCTTAGGGCAGCGTGGTTTTGGCCACGTAAAGCGTATGAGTCATATTGCTGGTACAGAAATTAAAGCAATATGTGATACCCATGACGAAGTATTACAGCGTTCAGCTAACTACCTCACTGACAAAGGGTTGGCTAAGCCTGCACTTTATACTGGCGACGATAATGCCTATCAAGCAATGCTTAATCGCGATGATATTGATATTGTGATTATTTCTACGCCATGGTCGTGGCATGCACCGATGGCAATCGATACCATGAATAGTGGCAAGCATGCTTTTGTTGAAGTGCCATTAGCATTGACGGTTGAAGAAATGTGGCAACTAGTTGATACCGCTGAGCGCACGCAAAAGAACTGTATGATGATGGAAAATGTCAACTATGGTCGTGATGAGTTAATGGTATTGAATATGGTTCGCCAAGGCGTGTTTGGTGAGCTGCTACATGGTGAGGCGGCGTATATTCATGAATTACGTTGGCAAATGAAAGAGGTGGAGCATAAAACTGGTTCTTGGCGTACCGCTTGGCATGCAAAACGAAACGGTAATTTGTATCCAACGCACGGTTTAGGCCCTGTGTCACAATATATGAATATTAATCGCGGCGATCGATTTGATTTTTTAACCTCAATGAGTTCACCGGCACTGGGCCGTAGCGCCTATGCAAAGAAAGAATTTCCAGCCGATCATCAACGTAATCAGCTTAATTATATTGCTGGCGATATGAATACCACGCTTATCAAAACAGTAAAAGGGCGCAGTATTATGGTTCAACATGATACCACTACGCCACGGCCGTACTCGCGCCATAATTTAATTCAAGGCACTAACGGTGTGTTTGCTGGTTTTCCAAATCGTATTGCGCTGGAAGATGGTGGTTCGAAGAGCTTCCATGAGTGGGATTACGAAATGGCTGATTGGTATAAAAAATACGACCACCCACTGTGGACCAAAATGGGCGAAGAGGCAGAGCGTAACGGCGGCCATGGCGGCATGGACTTCTTAATGTTTTGGCGGATGATTTATTGTTTACGCAATGGCGAGGCGCTTGATCAAGATGTTTACGACGGCGCTGCTTGGTCTGTTATATCACCGCTGTCAGCACAGTCAGTTAGTAATCGTAGTGCGTCAATTGATATTCCAGATTTTACCCGCGGGGCGTGGCAAAGTGCCAAACCGCTAGGAATAGTTGGTTAAATGCTAAGAGTTGCGCGAGGCAAACTCGCGCATATTGTATTTGCGTCAGCAAGCTTAACGCCTACAGGTGTTAAATTTTATCTCGGTGTTAAATTTACTTTGATGTTTAATTACTTGTAGGCGAGTGGCTTGCTACCGCGTTTTGAAATGTGCTCTGGTGTTTTTGCGTCAGCAAGCTTAACGCCTACGGTGCTAAAGTTTATCTCGGTGTTAAATTTACTTTGATGTTTAATTAATTACCTGTAGGCGAGTGGCTTGCTACCGCGTTTTGAAATGTGCTCTGGTGTTTTTGCGTCAGCAAGCTTAACGCCTACGGTGTTAAGGTTTATCTCGGTGTTAAATTTACTTTGATGTTTAATTAATTACCTGTAGGCGAGTGGCTTGCCACCGCGTTTCAAAATGTGGCGTGGTGTTTTTGCGTCAGCAAGCTTAACGCCTACGGTGTTAAATTTACTTTGATGTTTAATTACCTGTAGGCGAGTGGCTTGCCACCGCGTTTTAAATGTGGAGTGGTGTTGGTGCGTCAGCAAGCTTAATGCTTACAGGGTTTTAATTTGCTGCGAGGGAGGCGTTACTGCTTACTAAACGGTAACTGCCTATAAATAGCGGGTGTTTCTACCCAGACTGAATATAGGCAATTCATTACTACACTAAATGTAGTTTAGCGCATGATACTTTCTTTAAGATATTGAAATAGCTCTTTATAGCCTTTAGCTGGCTTTTCAATTTTTACTTCTTTTGCCGCATTACGCACCAATTGACGTAACTTTTGACGATCAATACTCGGGTATTGCTCAATGGTTTGATTGACTAAATCATCACCTTGGGCAATTAAATCATCGCGTAATTGCTCAATCTTTTTAATCATCACTTCGGCTTGATTATTTTTATTCAACATAATGTCGATAATAGCGTTGATCTCTTCGATATTCTCAACGGTACGCAAAGTTTTTGCGATGTAATTTAAGTGACGACGATATGCATCACTTTTGTTACTGATTTTGTCTGCAACAACCATTGCCGCTTTTAAATCGTCATTTAAGGGTAAGCGCTCGCGCTGTTTTTTCCCCATTTTGGCAATTTCAGCACCTAACTGATGAAACTCTTGCGCTTCGCGCTTTAGCTCACTTTTTGATATATAGATAATTTCTTCTTCAATTTCAGCAGGCTTGCCTTTTTTCTTCGCCATGGGGTACTCATATGATAACGTTAACTGCAGTCATTATACCCAAACCACCTCAAGATGCGAGTTTCAGTTGGAGTTAAAAGCGATTTAGGCAAGGCATTGATTGCAAGTAATAGTGGTTCTATTGTTAAAATCAATAACGCAGTATAAATCGCTTTTAAACCAACCCGTTGGGCGTTTCACAGGCACTTACTCTCATCGTTGTTACTTCTTAAAAGGGACTGCCATTCTTGCAAAGTAACGCCTTGATATTAAGCCCCTGTGAAACGCTGAATTCTGTATCTTGAGGTGGCTTGGGTATATACGTGATTCTTTTAATGATTAATATTAGCTGATGCAATGCAGTGAGTGTGTTAGCATTTAAGTATTATGATTGCGCATGCAAAACGCTCCAAGCTCAGGACTAAAAATATGAAAAGCCAACAGCAAGATCCTATTTATACTCAAATTTCTCAAATAAAAGATGCCGTTGCAGAGGTTTTAGAACACGCGAAAAAACTCGGTGCTACTGGCGCTGAAGCGGCGATGTCGAGCACCTCAGGTTTATCAGTTAGTACCCGCATGGGTGAAGTCGAGACCATTGAATTTAACCAAGATGGTGGGCTGGGGATCAGTGTGTACGTTGGTAATCACAAAGGCTCTGCGTCAACAGCTGATTTAAACCCAAAAACACTGCGTACAGTGGTAGAGAAAGCCATTGATATCGCTAAGTTTACTTCAGATGATCCACATAATGGCGTAGCCGATAAAGATCTACTTGAATTTGCTCCGCTTGACTTGGATTTATACCACCCGTGGGATGTCAGCCCTGAGCAGGGTATTGAACTGTGTCATGCTGCAGAGCAAGCGGCGCTTAATGCCGATGCGCGTATTGTTAATTCAGATGGCGCCAGTTTTTCATCGCATCAAGGTTTACGCGTATATGGTAATAGCCATGGTCTAATCACAGGTTACCCGCGTACTCGCCACAGCATTAGTACTATGGTGATTGGTAAAGATGGTGAGCAAATGCAGCGAGATTCAGCTTATACCGTAGCGCGAGACCAAGCTGGTTTGAAAGATGCTGCGGCAGTAGGTTTAGAGGCTGCGAGTGAAACCCTTGCTAAGCTCAATAGCAAAAAATTAGGTACCATGAAAGTCCCAGTTGTTTTTCGTGCAGATATCGCTAATTCATTGTTTGGTCACTTGGTGTCTGCAATAGGTGGTGGTGCGCTGTATCGTAAATCGAGCTTTTTGCTGGATAGCCTTGGCACGCAAGTATTTAATAAATGCGTTAATATTTCAGAGCGCCCGCATATTTTAAAAGGTTTAGCGTCTTCACCATTTGATAGTGAAGGAGTAAAAACCATCGACCGTGAAATCATTCAAGGCGGTGATCTGCAAACTTACTTATTAGCGAGCTACGCAGCCCGAAAAATGAATATGACACCTACCGGTCATGCTGGTGGTATTCATAACTGGTTAGTTGAACAAACTCATGCTGATTTAGCTGCGCTGTTAAAAACAATGGGCACCGGTTTATTGGTCACTGAGTTAATGGGCCAAGGCGTTAATACCGTAACCGGTGACTACTCGCGTGGCGCTGCCGGTTTTTGGGTTGAGAATGGCGAAATACAATACCCTGTAAGCGAAATTACCATCGCTGGTAAACTGCAAGATATGTTTAAAGGCATTAGCGGCATAGGCGGTGACATAGAGCGCCGTGGTGGAATTCAGACCGGTTCGGTATTGATTGAACAAATGCAGATTGCGGGAAGCTAGGTTAAAGCTTTAAGTCTTAAGCTATAAGTTTTAATTTGCGTAGGCGCGGCATTATACCGCGCTGTTTTATTTAGACGTTAGATGGAGCTAGTCTCTGCCTTTAGCCTTTAACCTAGTACCTTTCACTTATTAAATCTTTTATAAAAAACACTTTACCTCAACGTTACTTGAGGTTTTATTGTGGCTTTAATTACTTAAATAAAGGAATTTAATTATGTATTTAGAGCATGTAAATTTGGTAGTCGATGATGTTGAAGCTATGCTGCACTTTTATAAGGCGGCTTTTCCGTACTGGTCTATAAGAAGCCAAGGCGAAGGGGAGTGGTACGGTAAACCACGAAAATGGTTACACTTTGGCGATGATTTTCAGTATTTAGCATTGAGTGATCATGGTGAACAACATAACCGTGACTTAACCGGACATCAAGTTGGCTTAGCGCACTTTGCTTATGTTACGAATAATATTGCTGCAGTAATTTCGCGTTTAGAAAGCGCTGGTTACAGTATTGATAAGCCAGGTGCGGTAAATCCCTTTCGTAAAAATGTGTATTTTATTGACCCCGCAGGGTTTGAAATAGAGTTTGTTGAATATTTAAGTGACATTCCTAGTGAGCGTAATAATGATTTATAACATTAGTTTCGCGTCAGCAAGCTTAACGCCTACGGGTGTTAACGTTAATCTCAGTGTTTAATTACTCACTTGTAGGCGAGTGGCTTGCCACCGCGATATTCAATATTGTTTCGGTGTTTTTGCGTTAGCAAGCTTAGCGCCTACGGGTGTTAAGCTTTAACTGTGTTTTATCCATTAATGTTTATTGATATCTTGCCAACTGGTTTTAAGGCTGTTGGCGAATGAGACAAACTTTTCTTTAATGGTGCGCTTAATTTTAATTTCCACAGAGCCCAGAATAACTTTTCCTTCGATAGTAATGGTTGGCCCTTGGTGTTTATTCAGTGACACTGATTTGTTTTCAACACTACCAATAATACTGAACAGTTTTGATACAACATTGACGTGTTCTGGCACATAAATTTCATCATTGCCTAGTAAGCAATTGACATGGATGGTGATATTTTGATGCTGAAATATGGCGTCAGTGAAATCAAGTTCAATAGATCCAAGTAAGTTCGTCAGGTGGATTTCTTTTGGTACTACCCATTGCCCACTGCGCTCGTTTGATCCTAAGATACTTCGCAAGTGCAATGTTTCATCGCTGCTTTTATTACTATAGTTTGGGCTAAACTGCGCACGTTTTTCCCACTGGTAATTACTATCGGTTGTTAATTCTAGGTCACTTACCAAATCAATTAAGCTTTGGTTATCTTTCGCAGCCATTGCCTGATCTAATCGACGCTCAAAAGCATCAGCTGAAATAACAGCATGACTGTAGTTATATATTAATTGATCAATAACTTGTTCACGCACTTGCTCAATTGGGCGATCTTCTAATTTTACAGTCATGATGTATTCCTTATAAGTGATGCTGTTGGTGTATTTTACGATTGTCAGTACTGCAATAGTTAAAGCAAAGCTTAGGCCATTTATTAATTAGCTTAGTAATCAATAATTTAAATTTATTTTCGTTAGGTGCGCTTGTTATATTAACGACAGATTAACGAATAATGCTATTAAATGGTTAATTTTGCAACGACCAGAATAAATTACCGAGCAGTCTGTAAATAATTACCAAGACTAAAGCTAGTACTATATAAAAATAGATGTAAGCGATTGATTTTAATTGTTTTAAAAGTTGGCTTGATGTTCGCATTAATCATATTGTCTTTAATCAAAAGGAGAAAGATTATGAAAACATTTAACAAATCTATTATTGCAGCGTTAGTTCTTGGTACAACCGCTATGGGTGCTCAAGCAAATAGCTGGGAAAATGAAAGTAAAGATGCTTGGATTGATGGTAAGGCAGAAACGGTTCTGTTAATGAACACTAACTTAAAAAACTTTGACATTAACACTGATGTAAAAAATGGCAAGGTTGTACTAACTGGTAAAGTTGAAAGTGAGCTTGATAAAGAGTTAGCGGAAGAGCTTATCTTAAGTCTAGATGGTGTAACTGATGTTGATAACGAGCTAACGGTCGTTAAAAACACGGATACAAAAAGCAAGAAGATGAAATCAGATAGCACAGAAAGTGATTTAACGGATGCTAAAATTACTACCGTTATTACAACACGCTATTTGTTTAACTCTGAAGTAGGCGGTACGGATATTGACGTAGATACCGATAAAGGTGTGGTAACGCTAAATGGTACTGTTGGTTCGGATGCTGAAAAACAGCTAGCGGTGAAAATTGCTAAGAATGCTGAAGATGTTCGCGATGTAGTTGATAACTTAACTATTGTAGCTGAATAATCTATAAGCCACGAATGCCCAGTTATGCTGGGCTTTCTTATACAAATTTCAGGGAGTGAGAGTCATGGATTTAATACGAATTATATTTTCAGTGCTTATTCCACCACTTGGTGTATTTTTACAAGTTGGTTTAGGTGCTCAATTTTGGATTAATATTTTGTTAACATTACTAGGGTATATTCCTGGTCTAATACATGCAATTTATATAATCGCACGTCGTTAGAGTCACAGTGTTAAATATAACAAGGATGAACAGCCAATAGATGGCAAGGAGTAACATTATGGATAACGTATTAAGGAAAAACCAACAAGGGATCGTAAAAAGCGCAAAGCCACTTTGGACGGCACAGCAATGGAAGGAGCTAATGAATAGCGCATCAAGGAGCGAAGTAAAAGCAGCAAGGAATGGGCTTTAAATATCAGAGTATATAAATATCAAATACTAGAAGGATTTTGCTAGGATGTTATATATCAAAATTATAAGTGCATGTTGTTATTTTAATTAAGAACATCCACTTATAACCTTCCCCAAGAATGTTTAACCTCTCATTTTATTATAGTCATAGACTGGTCGATCACCGCGTTTTGAAATGTGCCCTGGTGTGTTTGCGTCAGCAAGCTCAACGCCTACGGGTGTTAACGTTAATCTCAGTGTTTAATTACTCACTGTAGGCGAGTGGCTTGCCACCGCGTTTTG
>NZ_JACJEQ010000036.1:20444-41260 GCF_014164125.1 Pseudoalteromonas sp. SG44-8
AAATGTGCTCTGGTGTTTGTGCGTCAGCAAGCTTAACGCCTAGAGGTGTTAACGTTTATCTCGGTGTTAAATTTACTTTGATGTTTATTACTTACTTGTAGGCGAGTGGCTTGCCACCGCGTTTTGAAATGTACTCTGGTGTTTGTGCGCCAGCAAGCTCAACGCCTACGGGTTTTAACGTTTATCTCGGTGTTAAATTACTTGTAGGCGAGTGGCTTGCCGCCGCGTTTTGAAATGTGCTCTGGTGTTTTTGCGTCAGCAAGCTTAACGCCTACGGTGTTAACGTTAATCTCAGTGTTTAATTACTCACTGTAGGCGAGTGGCTTGCCACCGCGTTTTGAAATGTGCTCTGGTGTTTGTGCGTCAGCAAGCTTAACGCCTAGAGGTGTTAACGTTTATCTCGGTGTTAAATTTACTTTGATGTTTATTACTTACTTGTAGGCGAGTGGCTTGCCACCGCGTTTTAAATGTGGCTCGGAGTTTGTGCGTCAGCAAGCCCAACGCCTACGGGTGTTAACGTTTTGGGTTTATCGTAGGCGGGGCTTTATGCCGCGCGGTTGATAACATTCATGGCTAAAGCGATTGCCTAAGTTGGCGGGTGAGGTTGATGTAACGCTAAGAGATGCGCGAGGTAAACTCGCGCCTACGACGGGTCAATTTTTTAATCTTGAACCGACCACCTTTAACTAATTTTTAACTACACCAACAACCATGTCGCAGTGCCTAGGAAGGCGAATATACCTACAATATCGGTTACGGTTGTCAGTACCACGCTGCCAGCTAATGCAGGATCAATTTTCATTTTTTTCAATAGCAGCGGAATACTGGCACCGGCGATACCTGCGGCTACTAAGTTCATAAACATGGCAAAGGCGAGTACGCCGCCAAGCTTAAAGTCCCATTGCCAAATAGCAACAACACCGGCAATTAAAATAGACCAAACAATTCCGTTTATTGCGCCGATTGCAAGCTCTTTGATCAGTAAAAAGCGTTGGTTAGTTTGGTTGATATGACCCACTGCAATACCACGTATTACGAGTGTTAATGTTTGGCTGCCCGCAACACCACCCATGGATGGCACTATACCGTTGAGTACTGCTAGAATAGGTAAAATTGCTAAAGTGTTTTCAAAGAAGCTTGCCACAATCGCAGCAAGTAGCGCGGTTAACAAGTTAACGCCAAGCCAAATTGAGCGCTTTTTCGAACTTTTTAACACCGGAGCAAAGGTATCTTCTTCATCATCAAGACCGGCTAGGCTTAATAAGCTATGCTCGGCGTCTTCACGGATAACGTCAACGATATCATCGATGGTGATACGGCCAAGTAGATGGTCATTATCATCAACCACTGGTGCTGATATCCAGTTATGACGTTCAAACAGTTGTGCTACATCGGTTTCATCCATCGAAATGAGGATAGATTCACAATCTTCATCCATTAAGTCGCGAATGATTTTATCTGGCGAGTTAGTCAACAAGGTCGTTAACGACATGGCACCTATAAAGCAGTTATGTTTATCAACAACATAAAGATCATCGGTACCTTCTGGTAGCTCACCACGTAAACGTAAGTAGCGCAGTACTACGTCGATAGTGACATCAGGGCGGATGGTCACTGTATCTGTGTTCATCAGCGCGCCAGCAGAGCGCTCTTGATAAGAGAGTGCTTGAGTTGCACGTTCTCGATCTTGGCTGTCCATGGCACTAACAACGTCTTTGTAGACGGTATCAGGTAGGCTACGTAGTACTTCCCCTAGATCATCGTGACTCATGTCCTCAGTTGCCGCAGCGATGTGCTTCGGCTCCATTTGGGCAATGATCCCTAAACGAACATCTTCTGAGAGTTCTTCAAGTACGTCACCTTGTACATCTGGATCAACCAGTTGCCATAATAAGGTACGAATCTTATGCGGGGATGACTCGAGTAATAATGCGGTGTCACACGGAGCTGTTTTTGCCAACATACGCCTTACTTGAACAAATTGACCACTGTTAAGTGACTTGGTCACTTGTTTTAGTTGTTGTAGTGGGTAATCTTGTTCAAAAGCTTCTGGCATTGGCGTCCTTAAAAAATTAATACACTTGATAGGTAGGGTAACTGTTGTCGATAATTAACGCGCTTGGTCTGTTTAATTAACGACTTTATTCAGTTTAACGCAATTTAGTGGTACTGACTACGAGCTATTCTTGTTCGTTAAAGCGTTGTGCGATCAACTCACCAATTGCTGCAAGAGCAGGTTCAGCGTCCGGGCCCTCACATACAACTTTAACTTCTTTGCCTTGGCTACTTTCTAATAGCATTAAGCCCAGTACGCTGTCGCCTGCGGCTTGTTTGTCATCTTGATGAAGTGTGATGCTGGCATCAAACTGCACAGCTAATTGCGCTAATACGCTGGCTGCGCGAGCATGTAAACCGAGTTTGTTTTTTATTAAAAATGTATCTTCTAAGCGCATCAACATTCCTTACTGTAAACGTGAGTTGTTATTCTTGTTCACGATGGCGAATTTTCACATTACTGTGGCTCATCGAGAAGCTTTCACCTATAGTTTGCGCTAGATAAACTGAGCGATGTTGACCACCGGTGCAACCAATAGCAATTGTTAAGTAACTGCGGTTATTACGTTCTAAGTGCGGTAACCAAGTTTGTACAAAGGTTTGGATCTGCCAAGTGAATTTTTGCACGATACTGTGACTGGCTAAATAATCTTTTACTGGTTGATCCAGGCCTGTGAGCGGTTTTAACTCAGGCTCCCAGTGTGGATTAGGTAAAAAACGTGCATCAAATACATAATCGGCTTCTTTTGGAATACCATGCTTAAAACCAAATGATTCAAAGGTGATGATTAGTTTTTTATCTTTTTTCCCTAAAATCTTTTCACGGATTGACTCAGCAAGCTGGTGGACACTGAGATCTGTGGTATCAAGCATGAAATCAGCACGAGTAGTTAATACATCAAGCAACACTTTTTCTTGCTTGATGGCTAAATCCAGTGGCAAAGAATCCAAAGATAATGGGTGTAAGCGGCGGGTTTCAGAAAAGCGTTTGATCAGGGTTTGATCATCACTGTCTAAATAAAATAGCGTCGGATTTGCAAAACCAGGCAAGTATTCAAGAATGTCGTTAAATTCTTCCTGCTCTTTCGGTAAATTACGAACATCGATACTGACGGCAATTTTGTCGTAATTATCAGAGACACTGCGTACTAATGACGGTAATAAGTTAACTGGAATATTATCTACACAATAATAGCCAAGATCTTCTACTACACGTAAAGCAACAGATTTACCTGAGCCAGAACGCCCACTGATGATGATTAACTCCATGTAAATTCTCCTTCATTTAATACCAATTTTATTAAAAACATGCTCATTCTTGCTTGTTAAATAACCCACTAACTTTGTTTAAAATTATTTATATAGAACAACTATATAAATAATTTCCACCTTGTTCTAGAGCTATTTTCCTGTTGCAATAATTACTCTCTAATTCAATACAATACAATTGGTATGACTACGATTGAGCTGCAATTACATGATACAAATCTTGGTCTGTTTTTGCGCTACGTAGTTGTTTACAAAAATCTTTGTTATTGAGTTTATCAGCAATTGTGGCTAACGTCTTCAAATGAAGTTGGCTGTCACCATCTGGTACGATGAGGGCTACAAATATATCAACTGGGCGATTATCAATCGCATCAAAATCAACCGGTGATTCACTCACTAAAATTATTGCTAGCGGGTTTTCAACACCACTCATACGGCCATGAGGGATAGCAATACCACGACCAATACCCGTACTACCTAGTTTTTCTCTCGACAGTAGTGCGTTGAGGATTTCTTGTTGTGATAGCTGAGGGAGCTGTTCATGAGCCAATTGGCTTATAAATTCAATGATCCGTTTTTTGCTATTAAAAAGGACCGCAGCTTTACTGCAGTCCTGACAAATAAGTGAGCTTAATTTCATAGTGTTAGTGTCGAGCGTGCTTCTCTTTGTGTTTAATTACTTGACGATCAAGTTTATCGATTAGTCCGTCAATAGCTGCATACATGTCTTGGTGCTCAGTCGAGGCAAATAATTCAGCGCCACTGACATGTAATGTGGCCTCTGCTTTTTGGCTTAGTTTTTCTACATCAAGAATAACATGGACATTATTGATATGATCAAAATGCCTTTCAAGCTTGGCAAACTTATTGTTTACATAGTCTCTTAATGAATCAGTAATTTCTACGTGACGACCAGTTAAATTTAGTTGCATAAGCATTTTCCTCTTGTGATTTTACGCCTTAAATCAAACTTTTACGTTGATTTGACGGTGGAATAGCCAGCGACTCGCGGTATTTTGCAATAGTCCGTCTAGCTACTTTGATACCTTGCTCTGCCAATATATCTGCAATCTTACTATCACTCAATGGTTTCGCTGAGTTTTCTGCACTGATCAATTTTCTGATCAATGCTCGAATAGCTGTCGAAGAGCATTCGCCGCCGTTCTCAGTGCTTACATGACTTGAGAAAAAATACTTTAACTCAAAAATACCACGGGGGGTATGCATGTACTTTTGTGTCGTTACGCGAGAGATTGTTGATTCGTGCATCTCAACCATTTCAGCAACGTCGTTTAGTACCATAGGTCGCATTGCTTCAGGGCCATGCTCAAAGAATCCCTGCTGTTGTTTTACAATGCAGTTAGTTACTTTGAGTAACGTCTCGTTACGACTTTCTAGGCTTTTAATAAACCATTTAGCTTCTTGCAAATGCGAACGTATAAATTGGCTGTCAGTGCTTGATTTTACTGAGCGTGACATTGCCGCATATTGGCTGTTCACTCTAATTTTTGGCATGCTGTCTGGATTAAGTTCAACCACCCAGCGACCTTTAATTTTTTTCACCGAAACATCAGGTATAACATACTCTGATTCTTCGCGTACTATAGTATCCGCAGGCTTTGGATTAAGGCTGTGGATCAATGTCATTACTTCTTTCAGCTCATCTTCTTTAAGCTTAGTCTTTTTCATCAAAGTGCGATAGTCACGACTAGCTAATAAATCGATATGATCAGTTAAAATCATTTTAGTCTCGCTAATCCAAGGAGTTGCAGGATCAAATTGATTTAATTGAATACATAAACATTCTTGTAGGCTGCGCGCAGCAATACCAACAGGGTCAAATAACTGAATGCGTTTTAACACTGCTTGCACTTCGTCTAGTTCGATTTCTTCTTCGTTATTACCTTGATTTAAGCTCTCTGCGATGTCTTCGCAGCTCAAGGTTAAAATACCTGAATCGTCAACAGCTTCAACAATCGCAATGGCAATAGCTTCATCGGTTGGACTAAAAGGTGTGAGCTGTAATTGCCACATCAGATATTCGTGCAGGGTTTCAGTTGAAGCACCTTGATAAATTGACTCATCTTCAGGCATTGGGCCGGATGACGTATTTGGCGCAGCACTCATGTATTCGTCCCAGGTGACGTCCATAGCCATTTCGTCACTTAAAGTCTCTTTACTTAATGCTTCGCTACTTTCTTGTTCATATTCGCTGGGCTTGTCGTCTGCTGATGCACTAACAGTTAAGTCATCGTTGTCTTGTTTTTGTTCGTTTTTACCAGCCGTGTCGTCTGAATATTCATGCTCTTCTAGCTCTAACAATGGATTGCTGTCGAGTGCTTCTTGAATTTCTTGCTGGAGATCCAATGTACTGAGTTGCAATAAGCGAATTGCTTGTTGCAGCTGTGGTGTCATTGTAAGTTGCTGGCCCATGCGCAGCTGGAGTGATTGCCTCATGTATCTCTAACAATCCTTTTATTGTTATCATCGTTAAGTCTAGCAGATACTTAGCCGAGCGTGGCTTTATAGCCTAAATTGCTCGCCCAGGTAAACATCGCGGACTGTTTGGTCGGCAAGTACATGCTCAGGGGTACCTGATGCAATTAACTCCCCATGAGAAACTATGTAGGCTTTTTCACAAACATCAAGGGTTTCTCGTACATTGTGGTCGGTAATAAGTACGCCAATACCACGGTTTTTAAGGTGTTCAATAATCTTCTTTATATCTAACACTGAAATAGGATCAACGCCAGCAAAAGGCTCATCAAGTAAGATAAATTTTGGATTTGCGGCTAAAGCGCGTGCAATTTCAACTCGACGACGTTCACCACCAGATAATGCCATACCTTGGCTGTCGCGAATATGTTGAATGCTAAACTCATCAAGTAAGCTGTCTAGTGCTTCTTCTCTGGCTTGTTTATTCAGCTCTTTACGAGTTTCTAAAATAGCCATCAGGTTTTGATAAACAGTTAACTTACGAAAGATGGATGATTCTTGTGGTAAGTAGCCAATCCCTAACCGTGCGCGACTGTGCATTGGCAGTAAAGTGATGTCATTATCATCAATACTTATTTTACCTTTGTCGCTAGGTACTAAACCCACAATCATATAAAAAGTGGTGGTTTTACCTGCGCCATTAGGACCCAGTAAGCCAACAATGCTGCCTGCGCTAACTTCTAAACCCACGCTTTTTACAACTTGGCGACCTTTATAGCTTTTTGCTAAAAATTCAGCTTTTAATATACTCATGGCTGCCCTTTAGGTTTGTCTTTTTTACTGTCAACAGGTACCAAAATAGTGTGTACGCGATCGTTTGAGCTTGCGCCTTTTTCAGCACTGATCAGCTGTTGGTCCATATCATAGGTAATGCTTTTGGCATTAATTTTTTGACCTGCTTGAGTGACTTGTGCATTACCAATTAAAGTTAAATAGCGCTTGGCGACATCGTAACGGACTTCATCAGCACTGGCGCTCATTATTGTGCCATCAGTTTGTTTTTCTTCAAAGTAAGCAGGGTTACCAGTTGCAACAAGCAATTGTTTGTTATTGCCTAAATCTTCGCGCTTATGGACTTCAAGTCGATCCGCTTTGATACGGCGGTTACCATGAATGATTTCAACATTTTTTTCAAAAATACCGATATTATCTTTCAGTTGGGCAAGCTGCTTTTCAGCACTGATAGAGACTTGATCCGCAGGTGGTGCCGTATTTTCAGCAAAGCTTGCAAAGGCAATGAATAAGCTTGGTATCACAAGCAAGTGAGCAAATTTATTGGTCATAATATATGGTTCGCGTATGGTTAATTAGTTCTACCACTTCGGCTTTTAAGTCGGCATGGAGGCCGCGCCCAGTGATCTTTAAATTTGGTCCGATTAATTCAACTGGTTGTTCTGAACTCATGGTTTGTAGTTCAATATCAACCTGAATATTATCTGCGTTTATATGTTCAATCATGGCATTATTGGTCAGGTTTTTAGCAACCACATTACCTTCTAAAATTAATTGATGATTTTCATATAGGGTGGCTTCATCGGCATTAATTTGCCACGTTTGCTGTTGATTATAGAGTGTAAAAATAGGTTGTTCAAAGTAAGTAAACCCTAACTGTTGGTAAAGTTCCATTTTTGCAGCTGTTACTTTGTGGCTAATTTTACCTTGTTCATCAAACGCGGTTTGTTTTAATGCCACCGCAGTATAATCAGGTTTTGCTATTATATCTTCTTGGTTTTGTTTTATGGCAGTGCTTTGATAAAAATACGGATACCACAGCCATACCATACAGCCGACAAATAATACGCATAATATTAAACGCGCACTATTCATGAGCTTGTGCCTTCGCTGGTTAATGATTTACCATTTTCGAGCATTAATAAATCAGTGAGTTCACGCACCGCTCCAAAACCACCAGGGAGCATGGTTGTATAATGTGAAACTCGCTTGATCAAAGGGTGAGCATCATTTACTGCCACCGCAAAACCAACTAATTCCATTACCGGCAAGTCAGGTCCGTCATCGCCTATGTAAGCGATTTGTTCATCGCTTAACTGCAATTTATCTTTGACCTGTTGATAAGCTTGCAACTTGTTTTCTTGACCTTGGTAAATATGCGGTACTGTCAGGCTAGTCATCCGTTGCTGAACTATCTGTGAATGACGACCGGTGATCACGGCAACTTCAAAACCGCTATTGATCAGTGCTTTGATACCAAAACCATCTTTAGTATTAAACGCTTTGAGTTCTTCACCTTGATTGCCAAGATAAATGCGGCCATCTGAAAACACCCCATCGATATCACAGATCAGGAGTTTGATTTTTTGTGCTCGCTCGCTCGCATCATCTGAAAGTGGCTGATATAAGTCAGCAAACTGCATTATAAAACTCCTGCTTTGAGCAAATCTTGCATATTAAGAGCACCAATAGGGTGGTGTTTATCATCAACTACAATTAAGCCATTGATACGCTTATTCTCCATAATATTGAGTGCCTCGGCGGCAAGCATATCCGCGGTTGCTGTAGTGCAAGAGCGGGTCATGACAGTGCTGATCAAAGTGCTATGAATATCTATTCGTTGCTCTAAAATTCGGCGTAAATCACCGTCAGTAAAAAGCCCTGCAAGTTGCCCTGTGTCGTCAACAATGGCCGTCATACCTAAGCCCTTGGCCGACATTTCGATTAATGCATCTTTGATACATTGCTTGTCATTGATCATAGGCGTTGCTGGGCCACTGTGCATAATATCTTTTAAACACAATAGTAAACGTTTGCCTAAGCTTCCCCCAGGATGCGATAGCGCAAAGTCATCGGCAGTAAAGCCTCGGGTTTCTAACAGAGCAACGGCTATTGCATCACCCATCGCAAGCGTTGCCGTCGTGCTCGCAGTCGGGGCGAGTCCTAATGGGCAGGCCTCTTGACTTACTTTGATGCATACATGAGCATCAGCCCAATTTGCCATTGATGATTCAGGGTTACCTGTCATGGCGATCATTTTTGCGCCAATACGTTTAATAACCGGAATAATATTCAGTACTTCGCTGGTTTCGCCTGAGTTAGAAATAAGCATAACCACGTCATCACGAGTGATCATCCCTAAATCACCATGACTTGCTTCACCCGGATGGACAAAAAACGCAGGCGTGCCAGTGCTTGCCAGTGTTGCAGCAATTTTATTACCAATATGCCCAGATTTCCCCATACCGACTACTATGATCCTTCCGTGACATTGATACATCAATTGGCAAGCTTGATTAAAGTTTTCGTCTAGATATTGGGTTATATCAAGCAGTGCTTGGCGCTCTATTTCTAGCACCCGCTTACCTTGTTCAATAAAATTTAACTGCGTCATTGTGTTATCCATTTTGTGGGTAGCATTAAGCAACTTGGCTAAAAATATAACTCTGATATGCTAAAAATGCGACCAATAACAGGCCACCTTCAACTCTATTAATGCGTCTTGTACCTTTAAAGCTCAAGGACATAGCTATAAGGGCTATGGTGGCACCAATCATAATTAAGGCATCACGGTTTGCAGCTGAAGGGTCAATAATTGAAGGGTTGATAATCCCAGCCAGTGGCAACACAGCTAAAATGTTAAAGATATTTGAGCCAACAATATTACCCAGTGCTAAATCATCTTCGTTTTTTAATACCCCAGCAATACAGGCTGCCAGCTCAGGCAGACTGGTGCCAATAGCAATAATGGTTAACCCTATTACTAAATCACTTAGGCCAAAATATTTGGCTATATCAACTGCTGAGCCAACTAAAAAATGTGAGCTCACAGGCAGTAATATCATACCAATAATTAACCAAAATAAAGCCGATTTGGTGGGCACGTTATCTGGTACGTCTTCACAGGCTTCACTTACAAATGGGTCATCAGCTTGGTTTTTAGCGCGAATAGAAATAATAACTAAGCCCGCAATAAAGACCACAAAGCCTATGATTAATGCAACGCCCTCAGCAAATGAAAAGTAGTTATCCGAAAATATATACCAGGCGGCGATTGACACTAGCAGCACAAGCGGCATTTCGCGTTTTAATGTCATTGATGATACTGATAGTGGGCGCAATAGCGCGGTAATACCTAAAACAAGTAAAATATTAGTGATATTTGAGCCAACGGCATTACCCACGGCAGTGTCAGTTTTACCTGCAAGCGCAGCTGATGCTGAGACCATCATTTCAGGGGCTGACGAGCCCATAGCAACAACTGTTAAACCAACAATAAGAGTAGGAACACCGAAATTTTTTGCCAGTGCCGCAGCACCATATACAAAGCGATCTGCACTCCAAACGAGAGCTGCAAATCCGAGAATTAAAATGACAAAAGAAGTCACCATTACGTTACGCCAATTATTCAAAATGAGATGGCTGCAAATAGTAACAAAAGCCAACCTGAAAGTATAAATAAAAGAATCTGCGAAGCTTGTTAGATTATGGACTGATTTGGACTGAGAAAAATTATTTAAGCGACGGTTAAGCCAACGGCTGTAAGCTTTGCAGCGCTATTACATAGAATATTACAAAATTTTACGATTTGTTTTTTCCATCTTGGTGTAAAAACGCTTAAAATAGGTGAACTAGTGAAAATAGTAATGGAGAGCGACTTGTCGCAACCAATAGTAGAAATCAAGGATGTAAGCTTTTCTAGGGGCAATCGCTGTATATATAAAAATATGAGCTTTAGTGTCCCTAAAGGAAAAATTACGGCAATTATGGGGCCAAGCGGAATTGGTAAAACCACCATGTTGCGTTTAATTGGTGGCCAATTAAAACCAGATAGCGGCACTATTTTATTCGAAGGTAATAACATTCCTACCATGTCGCGCAAAGAGCTTTATGCGGCGCGAACCAAAATGAGTATGTTGTTTCAAAGCGGCGCATTATTTACCGATATGTCAGTGTTTGACAATATCGCTTTTCCGCTGCGTGAGCACACTCGTCTAAGTGAAGATTTAATTCGCCTTGTGGTGCTAATGAAATTACAAGCTGTTGGCTTGCGTGGCGCACAAGATCTAATGCCTTCTGAGCTGTCAGGTGGTATGGCACGTCGTGCTGCATTAGCGCGTTCAATCGCGCTTGATCCTGAATTAATTATGTATGATGAGCCATTTGCAGGCCAAGACCCTATCTCCATGGGTGTGTTGGTTAAGTTGATTAAGTCGCTTAATCAAGTGCTTGGGTTATCATCATTAATCGTAACTCACGATGTAACAGAAGTAATGAGTATTGCCGATCACGTTATCATTATTGCCGATCAAGGCGTTATTGGTAGCGGTACACCGGATGAAATGCGTAATCATGAATCGGCCCTAGTTCAGCAGTTCTTAAAAGGATTATCTGATGGCCCAGTGCCGTTTCATTTTCCTGCTCAACCTTATCAAGAAGAATTACTGGGAGGGCGCCGCTGATGTTTGATTTTTTGCAAATGCTAGGTCATAAAACGTTAGGACGGTTTGCTGCACTTGGTCGCTCTACTCAGATGTTGATAGGTGCGTTGTGGAGTTTGCCTAATTTTAGAAAAGGCACGCCGCTTTTAATACGGCAATTATATATGGTCGGCTCGCAGTCACTATTGATTATCATGGTGTCGGGCTTATTCATTGGTATGGTGTTGGCGTTGCAAGGCTACACCGTACTAGTTGGTTATGGTGCAGAGGATAGCTTAGGCCCATTAGTAGCATTGAGTTTACTTAGAGAGTTAGGCCCTGTTGTTACTGCATTATTGTTTGCCGGGCGAGCTGGTAGTGCATTAACCGCAGAAATAGGTTTAATGAAAGCGACTGAGCAGTTATCAAGTCTTGAAATGATGGCTATTGACCCTCTTAAACGTATTATCGCGCCACGCTTTTGGGCGGGCTTTATCAGTATGCCATTACTGGCGTTGATATTTTCAGCAGTTGCAATTATTGGTGCTCATTTAGTGGGGGTTGATTGGTTGGGTGTTGATACGGGGAGTTTTTGGTCAATCATGCAGTCACAAGTGTCATTCCAGCAAGATATTTTAAATGGCATGATCAAGAGTTTTGTATTTGCCATCGTGGTTACATGGATTGCGCTTTATAAAGGCTACGATTGTATACCGACCTCTGAAGGGATCAGTAAAGCAACAACAGAGACAGTTGTACACTCATCTTTGGCTGTTTTAGGGTTTGATTTTATTTTGACAGCGGTAATGTTTACTAGCTAATAAAGGTATAGATAATGAATTCACGGAAATTAGAAATTTTAGTTGGTTTTTTTGTTGCGCTAGGCATAGCAGCTTTTGCTATGTTGGCGTTAAAAGTTGCCAATGCAGGGATCAGCGGCAACGGCGAAACCTACTTATTGAAAGCCAAGTTTGAAAACATTGGTTCATTAAAAACACGTGCGCCGATTAAAGTAGGTGGTGTAGTGGTTGGTCGAGTTGAGGGAATTTCAATTCACCCACAAGAATTTGTGCCAGTTGTTGATATGACGATTGATGCGCAATATCAATGTCGTTTTTCAGATACCAGCTCAGTTTCAATCCTGACATCAGGCATTCTCGGTGAGCAATACTTGGGGATTAACCCTGTTATTGCCCCAAAATCAGCTGAACAAGCGTGTTTAGGTGTTGCGGTAACGAGTGATGATAAAAACTTAGGGTTAGACGAGTTATTTGGTGTTGAGAGCAAAGCCTTAAATGATGGCGACTATATCACTGACACGAAATCAGCATTGGTGCTTGAAGAGTTAATCGGGCAATTTTTATTCAATCAAGGCGGCGAGTAAGTAATTATGTTTAAGAAATTTTTAATGGTAGTTGCGCTGACTTTCAGTGCCATTAGCGTAGCAAGCGATGCGGTCAATTTAACAGACCCATATAAAATGGTCCGCCAAGTATCTGATAATACTTTTCAACGTATTACTCGTGACCAGCCTTTAATCGAAAAAGATAAGGAGCACCTACGGGTTATTGTCAAAGAAGAGTTGATGCCTTACATTGATTATAAATATGCTGCACTGCGTGTATTAGGAAGTCATGTATCAAAAGTACGTGCGATTAAAGATCCTGCCGAGCAAAAACAAGCAGTTGAGGATATTAAACACTTTATTGATGTGTTTCAAGAATACTTAATCGCTACTTATGCTGGTGTGTTTACGCAATACACCAACCAAAAAGTAGAGTTTGGTGCAAGCAAAGAGTTTACAGGACAAGACCTAGTATTAGTGAAAACCAAAATTGTCGAGCCAGGCAAGCCGGAAATTAAAATTGATTTTAAAGTACGTGAAGATCGCGATGGCGAATGGCGTGCTTATGACATGGTTGCCGAAGGCATTAGTTTATTAGATGCCAAGCAAAGTGAATTTCAAGGCATTTTGCGCCAGCAAGGTATTAACCATGTAAGTGACCTACTTGAACAGAAAAGTAAGTTGCCAGTGCAATTTAGAGGTGACGGCGGTAATGAGTAAAGTAACGGTTACTCAGCTTGACGAACAGCACTATCGAGTCAGTGGTGAATTGACTCGAAATTCAATTTCCGCTGAACGACTTCTGAATAAAAACTCACAAAGTAACCATAAAAACTGGTATTTTGACCTTTCTGAGGTGTCTAGGGTTGACACGGCGGGCTTAGCTTGGTTAATTCACTCTTTCGCAGAATTAAAGCAGCAAGGTATTCACCTTGAATTGCAAAATATTCCTGAACAACTGCAAAAGTTGATGCAGTTGGGACAGGTTACCAACCTATTTGAGTGAGAGTTATGGAAACAAGCCAAGTCGAAACCTTATTGCGCGACGCATTGCAATTAGCTGAAGTACATGTGAAAGCCAACGGTAGTCATTATGAAGTTATCGCAGTCGGCGATTGTTTTGATGGTTTAAGCCGAGTGAAAAAACAACAGCTGGTATATGGTCCGTTGATGAACACCATTTCTGACGGCACAATTCACGCAGTTTCGATCCGTGCATTTACGCCAACTGAGTGGAAGCGCGAACAAAAATTCATTTTACCTCAATAAAAAAGGTTTCCTCATGGATCAATTTGTAATTCAGGGTGGAACCGGACTTGCCGGTGAAGTCACTATCTCTGGCGCTAAAAATGCCGCTTTACCTATTTTGTTTGCAGCATTATTAGCTGACGGTAAAAGTACCTTTAATAATGTTCCTCGCCTGCGTGATATCGGCACTACTGAAGCATTATTAAAAACCCTCGGCGCAGAAATACACTGGCACGGCGAACAGCTCGTGATTGATGGTGGGAAAGTTGATAAAACATTAGCCCCTTACGAGTTAGTCAAACAAATGCGTGCTTCAGTATTAGCATTAGGTCCATTGGTTGCTCGTTTTGGTCAAGCACAAGTATCGCTTCCTGGTGGTTGTGCAATTGGTGCTCGCCCGGTTGATATTCATATTCAAGGTTTGGAGCGCATGGGCGCTGTTATTAGCGTTGAAAATGGTTATATCAATGCCAAGGTAGATGGGCGTTTAAAAGGTGCTGAAATCTACATGGAAATGGTCAGCGTTGGCGCGACCGAAAATTTATTAATGGCCGCAACCTTAGCTGATGGCAAAACCGTATTAGAAAACGCGGCGCGTGAACCAGAGATTATAGATTTAGCTGCTTGCTTAACAGCAATGGGGGCAAAAATTAGCGGTGCAGGCACTAGCCGTATTGAAATTGAGGGGGTTGAAAAGCTGCATGGTTGTGAGCATCGCATCTTGCCAGATCGGATTGAAACTGGCACATTTTTAGTGGCCGCAGCAATGGCGGGTGGTGAAGTGCTATGTAAGCTTACCGATTTTCATAGTTTAGAGCCTGTAATTGAAAAATTGCGTGCGACTAATGCGTTGATTGAAGTACATAAAGATAGTATTTATCTTGATATGCGTGGCCGTGAGCTTAAAGCCGTTAATATCAAAACCATGCCACACCCAGGTTTTCCTACCGATATGCAAGCACAGTTTACTGCTTTAAATGTAGTTGCTAATGGCAGTGCGACCATTACCGAGACGATTTTTGAAAACCGTTTTATGCACGTACCAGAACTACAACGCATGGGTGCTAACATTCGTTTAGAGGGGAATACGGCAATTTGTGGTGACACTAAGAGTTTGAGTGGCGCACAAGTAATGGCAACTGATTTACGTGCATCAGCGAGCCTAATTTTGACTGGTATTGTGGCACAAGGTGAGACGGTTGTTGACCGTATTTACCACGTTGATCGTGGTTATCAACGGATTGAAGATAAACTCAGCGCGTTAGGTGCTAACATCAAACGTCGAAGTAGTTAATAGCCTAGAACCTAGGTCCTAGCTTCTAGGCCTAGGTTTTATAGTTTAGTCTCTAACTCTGCAACCTTCACCATCACTTTTAGTACTTCTCCGCTTCGATAAAGTTCAAACTCTATTTCATGCCCCGGCTCTGAATTACCAATTGTGGTCAAGGTTTTTTGCGGGTTAGTGACATCTTCACCGGCAATTTTAATCACAATATCTTGTTCTTTAATACCAGCTTGCCATGCTGGACCTAATGGATCTAGATTGGTTATACGCAAGCCCGCAACAGGGGTGAATTTATCGCTAACTTCTTTACCCGTACTATCAACTGCAGTACCGGTGAAGCCCAAATAACCACGTACAACACGGCCATGACGGATCAGTTTATCCATTACCTCTTTTGCTAATGAGTAAGGTACTGCGAAGAATATGCCTTGGATATCGAGGTTCTCTCGGGTTTTAAATTGTGCTGAGGTGATCCCAACCAAGTCACCGTTAGAGTTTACTAGCGCGCCACCTGAATTGCCGACATTAATTGCCGCATCCATCTGTAGTAGGCTATTGTAAGGACTATCGGTAATTTTTTGTTTACCCGTGGCACTGATGATCCCTTGGGTGATTGTTTGTCCTAAATTAAGCGGATTACCAATCGCCAGTACCACATCGCCCACACGTGGCGTAAAACGCTCACTAATTGGAATAACGGGCAAATGCTCCACGTTAATTTTCAACAGTGCTAAGTCGGTGATGGTATCAAAGCCGATGAGCTGAACATCAAAATAACGGCGGCCATCAGTAAGCAGCACCATAATTTGATCAGCATTATTGATCACATGATAGTTGGTAAGAATATAGCCATCACTTGACATGATTACACCGGAGCCAAGCTCTTGCACGGTGTTTTGCCGTTTATAACGAGGTTCCTTTGAAATGCTCTCAGAAATGATTGTCACAACAGATGGCGCTGCGCGCTGTACTGCATCGGCAAAGCTCAAATGGTCAATACTCATAGCACTTGGTAAGGGTACATTGGGTAACAGCGTTGCACGCATATTTGGGCTAAAAAATACTACCAAAAATGCGATACCGAGTCCGGCAAATAGCGGGGGGAGGACAAACTTAAAAAATTTCAGCACAATTTTCTTATTCTTAATGAGCGATCTTCTAATGATGGCACAAAAAAAATAGCAGCGGCAAGTACCACTGCTATTATTTATGTTATTTACCTAATATTTATTTTATTGGATTAAAACAAATACCGACTCACGACCGCGTTGTACTCCAAGTACGATGTTACCTTTAGTATTTTCGATGATCTTATTCATGTCACTAATTGTTTCAACACGCTGACGGTTTACTTGCATTACCACGTCGCCTTCTTCAAGGCCTACTCTAGCCGCTGGTGAGCGCGGATCAACAGTTGTCACCTCAACCCCTTTATTACCATTCTTTTGGGTGTTTTCAAGTGTTGCACCTTGGAAGGCTGGATGTAGTTCATCACCGGCTGCGGTTAGTGCTGATGCGCCATCAAGGGTCACTTTAACGGTTTGCACTTTACCATCACGATAAATGCCTAATTTTACCTTTCTGCCTTCACCTAGCGTGGCGATTTTACTGCGCAGTTCATGGAAGCCGCTGATCTCACTACCATCAATACTAATAATTACGTCACCTGCTTTAATACCGGCTTCACTGGCGGCAGAATCATCCATTACTTGCATAACATAAGCGCCTTGTTTTACATCAAGCTGTTGTGCTTTAGCAAGGCCAGCATCCAGTGGGCGCCCAGAAATACCTAGTGAGCCACGGCGTACTTCACCATGTTCAATAATTTGGTCAACGAGATTTTTCATCATATTGGATGGAATCGCAAAGCCGATACCAACATTGCCACCCGATGCACCTAAAATGGCCGTGTTAATACCAATTAGCTCACCGTTTAAGTTAACTAACGCACCACCTGAGTTACCTTGATTAATTGCAGCATCGGTTTGAATAAAATCTTCATAACCTTCAATATTTAAACCACTACGGCCCAGTGCACTAACAATCCCTGAGGTAACAGTATGGCTTAAACCAAATGGGTTACCAATCGCTACTGCAAAGTCACCCACTCGTAGTTGATCTGAGTTTGCCAGTTTAACGGCGACTAAATCCTCGGCATCAATTTTTAATAACGCGATGTCTGATTCTTTATCGCTACCGATTTTAGTTGCTTCGTATTCACGACCATCTTCAAGAGTAACCAACATTTTTTCAGCATCTTGAACTACGTGGTTATTGGTAACGACATAGCCTTCTTTGGCGTCAATAATAACGCCTGAGCCTAAACCACTAAATTCACGCTTTTGGCTACGCGGTTGCGGATTGCCAAAAAAGAAATCAAGCGGATCAGCGCGACGACGGACTTCCTTTGAACCGGAGACTTGGATACTAACAACGCCTGGTGTTATTTGTTCTAGCATCGGCGCTAACGTCGGTAATTGTTGACCATTGACTGCGATAGGCATCTTAGCCATTGATACTGCAGGGGTTAATAATAAACTGGCAGATAACATTGCTGCACTGATTAACGATAATTTCATTTTCATAGTCAGGGTTTACTCCACATCACAGGAAAAAGCACAAACAAAAAAGGCTGCATAAGCAGCCTTTTATCAATTTAGTTCAAAACATTTTAAAGTAGGTTCGCTCTTTAGAATGTTTTGAAATGCATGTAAAACATAAACTGCTTTATAAACAGACTATGGGGTCAAAAAAAAGTTCATCAAGAAGCTTTAGAAATTTCTGAAACCTTAATTAAACTTTGTCCGGCTCGGCTACTTTTGGTTCGCCGGCGAATAAGCCTGATTCACCTGATACATAATCAGCAGGTTGAGCATGTGCCGATGAACGGTCACTTTGGCGTTCCTTTAGTGAGCGCTGTAGCTGCTCAGTCGTTTCTTTAGAAAAAAATGGTTCGTTAGGATGCTGTTTTTTATCAGCTAGTAGCAGCTTGTTAGTTTCATCAACATGATTTAACAATTGGTCGTAGTTGTCTTTCATTTTGTTGACGAGTCTACCAGTGCTTGCTAAATGATCTGCAACATCTTGACGGTATTGCTCTAATGCATTTTTAGCTTGTTCTGCTTGTTGCTCTAATTCATCTTGCTTAAATTGCTTTTTAGTGACGAAGGCGCCAAGGAAAAATGCAGCTACTGCCACAATAACAATAATGCCGATCCAAGTAACTGTACCCATAATTCTACCCCTTTGGGAATTAATACATAAAAATAAAATAACGCCTAGATTGCGTACTCAAGAATAAATCCTGTTGCTGCTAATATACCCCGAGTTACGATGCGTGTTAACATATTGCGTAAATTAAACCGTGTTTTATTGTAACTATCTATGACTCCTTGGCAAAAGTACCAACAAGATTTACAGCGTGAAGACTTTGTTTACGATGCTGCGCAAGAAAATGCAGTACGTCATCTACAAAGGCTCTTCGATGACTTAACAGCACAAAAGCCCGCAGCTAGAGGCTGGTTCTCTAAACTATTTAATAAAAATAGCACGGCGCCTATAAAAGGTTTGTATTTTTGGGGGGGAGTAGGGCGTGGTAAAACCTATTTGGTTGATACCTTCTATGAGGCGCTGCCGGGAACACGCAAGATGCGCGTGCATTTTCATCGTTTTATGCACCGTGTTCACGAAGAGCTAAAAAAATTAGACAAAACTGCTAATCCCTTAGAAGTTGTGGCTGATATTTTTAAAGCTGAAACCGACATTATCTGCTTTGACGAATTTTTTGTGCAAGACATTACTGATGCCATGCTGCTTGGTGGTTTAATGGAAGCCTTATTTGCGCGCGGCATTGTGTTAGTGGCAACGTCTAACATTATACCTGATGAGTTATATCGAAATGGTTTGCAGCGTGCTCGCTTTTTGCCTGCAATCGCACTTGTTAATGCAAACACTGAGATTGTGAATGTGGATTCTGGCATTGATTACCGATTGCGTACTTTAGAGCAAGCAGAGATATTTCATAGCCCACTAGATGAACAAGCCGATAAAAATCTGTTTGAGTATTTTGATAAGTTATCTCCAGAGCCGGGGAAACTCGATCACCCCATCGAAATCGAAGGGCGAATGATCAAAACCCGTAAGGTCGCTGATTGTATTGTGATGTTTGATTTCTCTCAGTTGTGTGAAACCGCACGTAGCCAAGTCGATTATATGGAAATAAGCCGTTTATATAACACTGTTATTTTATCGAACGTAAAACAGCTTGGCCAAAATAACGACGATGCCGCCAGACGCTTTATTGCGTTAGTCGATGAGTTTTACGAACGCCACGTCACACTTATTATTTCTGCTGAAAAACCTATTACGGAACTCTACACGCAAGGCAACCTTAACTTTGAGTTCAGACGTTGTATTAGTCGATTGCAAGAAATGCAGTCGTTAGAGTACCTAGCAAGAGAGCATTTGGTTTAATGTAGCTGTAAGTTATAAGCCGTCAGCCGTCAGCCGTCAGCCGTCAGCCGTCAGCCGTCAGGTAAAGAGAATATTTTCTTGACTCTTAAGTTGATAGGGACAAAGTTTTGATAGCTGATAGAACAATTTTCTTGTGGAAAAAACAACCGTCGAGTAGCAATGTGATAAAAGTGCTGGTATACTCCCGCGTCTGCCACGTTGCGTTCTATTGCCTTCATTAGATTAGCCTCTTTTGAATGGCGCAAAAGTCTTAAACTCGAAGGGGTTGGAGCAAACATTTAGAGCGGTAATTAATAATAATTACCTGTGGTTTTAATTGAAAAACATTGGATTTTTATAAATGAAAACGTTTGTTGCTAAACCAGAAACAGTAAAACGTGACTGGTACGTAGTTGACGCTGAAGGTAAAACTTTAGGTCGCATCGCTACTGAAATCGCTCATCGCCTACGCGGTAAGCACAAAGCTGAGTACACTCCACACGTAGATACTGGTGATTACATCATCGTTATCAACGCGGAGAAAGTTACTGTAACTGGTAACAAGTTCAAAGATAAAGTGTACTATGCTCACTCTGGTTTCCCAGGTGGTCTTAAGTCTACTACTTTTGATAAACTTCAAGCTGCAAAGCCTGAAATGATCATCGAGAAGGCTGTTAAGGGCATGTTGCCACGTGGTCCTTTAGGCCGCGCAATGTACCGTAAACTTAAAGTTTACGCAGGTACTGAGCACAACCATGCTGCACAACAGCCTCAGGTTCTAGACATTTAAGGAGCACTAACATGGCAAATCAATACTACGGTACAGGTCGTCGTAAAAGTTCAAGTGCTCGCGTATTCTTACGCCCAGGCACTGGTAACATCGTAATCAACAATCGCTCTTTAGAAGAGTATTTTGGTCGCGAAACAGCACGCATGGTTGTTCGTCAAGCTTTAGGGCTTGTTGATATGACTGAAAAGTTTGATCTTTACATCACCGTTGCTGGTGGTGGTACTACTGGTCAAGCTGGTGCTATCCGTCACGGTATCACTCGTGCACTTATGGAGTTTGACGAGTCACTACGTCCACAACTTCGTAAAGCAGGTTTCGTTACTCGTGATGCACGTAAAGTTGAACGTAAGAAAGTGGGTCTTAAGAAAGCGCGTAAGCGTCCACAGTTCTCAAAACGTTAATATTTACGTTATCAAGAATTTCAAAAACCCAGCTTCTGCTGGGTTTTTTGTTTTTGGAGTTATAAAAGTTAGCGAAAGTAAAGTTAGCGAAAGTAAAGTTAGC
>NZ_JACJEQ010000037.1:0-36506 GCF_014164125.1 Pseudoalteromonas sp. SG44-8
GTAACTTTATCCTCGCTAACTTTATCCTCGGTCACTTTATCCTCGCTAACTTTACCCTCGGTAACTTTATCCTCGCTAACTCATTCGACTACCCATTGTAAACTCGCACCGTGTTGCCTTAACCATTTTGTTGCTTGCTTATAATCAGGATAAAACTCACTGACGCGCTGCCAAAATGCGGCACTGTGATTTAAATATTTCAAGTGAGCTAGTTCATGCACAATTACATAATCAATAATACTCTGCGGCGCACTGGCTAATAACAAATTAAAGGTCAATTCTCGTCGTCGATTACAACTGCCCCAACGACGCTTATAAGTATGAATGCGAATACTGCTAGGTAAAGCCTCTGCCATTTTTAGGCAATAAGCATGTACACGCATTTCAATATAATTTTCTAATTGCTCATGTAAAAAACTTTCGAGCAAGGTTTGGTACATTGGCTGCTGATGCTTAACCCGTCCAGAAAGATTTAGCTGTAACACATTCCCCTGCTGATTTTTTACTAGCTGCCATGCGCTGCGCGAGCTGACACCATAAGTCAGTATCATAGGTTGTGAAAAAACCAGTACGCGATTATCTTGTAATGGGTATTGGCGAGTATCAAGCATTTGACTTTGCTTATTAATTTGCGCATTGATCCAGTCAGTTTTACTTAGCAGCCAGCTTTCAAGTTCCTTTTTAGCAACCCCAACAGGCGCATAAACTGTGACACTTTGTTGCTGGACTTTGATAGCGACAGTTTTGCGGCGGCGACTACGTTTTAATGTATATTCAAACAAACCTAACTCTTGTAATTGACCGACAGTCATTGAACTAATTAACAGGTCACTATAATACCTTGCAAAATAACTGCTAATCTATAACTAAGTAGAATTAAATAAAGCGATATCAAACATGCCTGATAAGCCTTGTTGTCGTTATACCTCTCCCGATGGCCATCATTGTCAAGAAACAGACATGGGCTCAGGTTTTTGTTTTTGGCATGATGCCAAATTTGATAAGTCAGGCTTAGATCTGACCCAAAAATTAGAGCGCTATGCAAAAAAGGGAGGATTATTACAGGGATTGCAATTAAAACGCGCTAACCTCAATGGGCTTAATTTGATAAAACAAGATGATGAGGATGGTTTTGATTTATCTTACAGTAATTTTTATCGTGCAACGCTCACCAACGCTCACCTGTTTAATAATAAAATAGCCCACAGTTCACTGATGAAAGCCAACTTGCACGAAGCAAGCCTGCATTACTGCAACCTACAAGATACAAATTTATTGGGTATAAAACTAAACAACACCCGTATTGATAACATTGAGCTAGGCGCTGAACTATTACAGGAAAAACAAGCTAAAGCAGCGCTTAAACATACAGATAAAAGCGCAGCCCTTGACTTATTTGAACAATCAGAAGAAATATTTCGCAATTTACGTAAAGCATCAGAACAACAAGGCTTATTTGAACTGGCGGGTAATTTCACGTACAAAGAACTGCGGATGCGTCACGCACAATATCCACGGGGTTCAAAAAAACGATTAGCCTCGAGCTGTATTGATATGTTGTGCGGGTATGGTGAAAAGCCTGAAAATGTGATCCGTTTTAGTTTGTCACTGATCATCTGCTGCGCCCTGTGTTATTTTATTTTTGGGGTGATGGATGCTGGTCGTATTATGCAGTTCAATCCGGCGGCAACATTAAGTGATAATTTATTAGCCCTACTTAATAGCTTCTATTTTAGCGTGGTTACTTTTACAACCTTAGGATATGGCGATATTACTCCGGTTGGTTTCTCCCGATTCGTTGCTGCAGTTGAAGCGTTTTGCGGGAGTTTCTCTCTGGCACTATTCGTAGTCGTATTTGTCAAACGTATGACCCGATAATTACCGATTACTTTATCTGCGAAAATAAATAGTTCAGCTAAATACCTGCTATAAAACTGGTTATAAATGATGCTATCATTACGCACAATGAAACTTAGCGAATTGATTTTAAAAAGTTTTTGATTTTGTTAAATTTTGCAGCTAAATATGTAAACAAATAACAGGCATTTGCGCAAAATTAATTAATTGTCTTAACATATATTTCAGGTGATATTAGTTATTACTGAAATAACAGTGTATTGAGCCGTTATGCTTACCGCTTTTTTTATTACCGATCACGATCCGAGCCTTCTTATTAATGGTGTTTATGACCCATTTTTAGTCGCTCTGTCTGTTTTAACGGCTATTTTCTCTGCATTTTTTGCAACTTACATGATCGATCTGGCCAAAGAAACACGCTTCAAAAGTTATCAAAAATTAGCCAACTCAACGGCTTCCTTGGTACTTTCTGGCGGTATTTGGAGTATGCATTTTATTGGTATGTTGGCATTTTCACTGTGTACAAATATCAGCTACGACCCAACACTCACCTTTTTATCTTTCATTCCAGCATTTTTAGCCTGCCTAACTGGCGTGTCATTATTAGTAAAAAATAACGCCACTATTTTCAGTTTAATACTGCCCTCGGTACTACTCGGCGCAGGTATCGGCACTATGCATTACAGTGGTATGGCAGCAATGGAATTGAGCCCGCTGCTACGCTACGATCCATTGATGTTTGGGTTGTCAATTATCGTTGCCGTTGTACTGGCGTTTATATCTTTATATGCTCGCTTTAATATTAAAAAGCACCTCCCAACACTAAATTCTTTGCAGACGCGGTTGATCAGCGCAATCATTTTGGGTTTTGCTGTTGCAGGTATGCATTACATGGGAATGGCGGCAACACGGTTTGTTGCAACCTCGCCATTAATTGGTAATGACAGCGCCAGCTCAGAACTTACATTTGTTGCTATTAGCGTAGTGTTCGCCACCATTATTCTAACCGCGATAGTTGCTATCATTAACGGTATGGTACGCTATCGCATGTTACTTGAAGAAAAAACAGGGAATGAATCTCGCTTAGAGGCTATTTTATCGACCGCTATAGATGGCATAGTAACAATTAACAATCGCGGTATTATCTTAAGCTTTAATAACGCTGCAGAGAATATTTTCGGCTGGCATAGCACTGATGTAAAGGGTAAAAACATAAAAATGCTGATGGCAGATGATATCGCAGCCGAGCATGATGAATATCTATTAAAGGCACATCACATCGATTTAGGTAAAGTTATTGGCGTCAATCGTGATGTTCTTGCTAAACATAAACAAGGTCACCTATTTCCTATTCGCTTAGGTATTGGTGAAGCAAACCAGCCAGGACAAGAGTCAATATTTGTTGGCTTTATTACTGACTTGACTGAGCAACGCAAACTACAACAAAACCTCATAGCGAAAGAACAACAATACCGCTCGCTGATGAATAATATGCCTGGCGTGGTATTTCGCTGCCAGTTGGATAAAAGCTGGAGCATGATTTTTATTAGCCCTAGCATTAATGAAGTAACTGGCTATGTCCCATCGGAATTTATCAATCAGCATATTCAGTTTAGTGATTTGATTTTTAAAGATGATAACAAACGCATCAATAAATCGGTCGAGCAAGCGATCGCTGCTAAATCGCAATACTCAATTGAATACCGACTACGTCATCGAAGTGGCAAGCTAATTTGGGTGCTTGAGAAAGGTAGCTTTGAGTTCAACAAGCAAGGTGAAGCGATTTGGATCGACGGCGTTATTATCGATATTAGTGAACGTCGTGAATACGAAGATAAATTAAAGTTGGCGAAAATAGCCGCCGAAGATGCAGCTCAAGCCAAACAGTCATTTATGGCGAATATGAGTCACGAAATTCGCACACCGATGAATTCGATTATTGGCTTTAGTGATTTATTGATGGATACCCCACTTGATCAAGACCAACAAAAGCACTTAATTATCGTAAATAATGCGGCTCGCTCGCTGTTACGGCTATTAAATGAAATATTGGATTCTGCAAAACTTGAAAAAGGTAAGCTGACCATTGAATTAGTGCATTTTAATCTTCAAGCGGTGCTTGATAGTATTATTTCTACATTTTGGTTAGAAGCAAAAAAGAAAGATCTAGAACTAACACTTACCATCAAAGAGTCTGTTCACCCTACTTATTACGGTGATCCAGACCGAATTCGCCAAGTTTTAACAAATTTAATTGGTAATGCAGTTAAGTTTACAGCTCAGGGCTCAGTGAATGTCACTGTCAGTACGACACAAAATAATTACTTATTTTTTGAAGTACAAGATACCGGTATTGGTATTGCTAAAGATCGTCTTAAAGCGGTATTTCAGCCTTTTGAACAAGCTGACGGGACTACTACACGTCGTTTTGGTGGCACTGGACTTGGTACTACTATCAGTAAGCAACTCGTTGAGCTGATGGGTGGCATAATCAACGTAGTCAGTGAAGAAGATAAAGGCAGCTGCTTTTATTTTTCATTGCCTTTAGAGGTCGGTGATGAAACCCAAGTCAATTACTTTGATAAGTTGCATACGCAATTACCTAAGCTGCGCATTTTAGTCGTTGATGATATAGCACAAAATGTTGAGCTACTACAGTTATTATTGTCGCGAGATCAGCATACGATTAGCTCTGCAAGCAACGGCTTAGAAGCGATCGCTATTTTTGAAAAACAAGATTTTGATGTTATTTTAATGGATATCCATATGCCTGAATGTGACGGTATTGCCGCGACCGAAAAAATTCGTGAAATTGAGCAACAACGACAGCTAAAAAAGACTCCGATCATTGCGCTCACCGCCAGTGTCTTACAGCAAGATAAATTAACGGCTAAAAAAGCGGGTATGAATGGCTTCGCCAATAAGCCTGTTGATATCAATCAATTGAATCAAGAGATTGCGCAAGTGCTTGGCTTTGGTTTAAATATAGAAACGCAAATTGCTCACATTGATCCCGCAGCACAGCATATTGATTTTAAAAAAGGACAGCAACTTTGGGGCAGTAAGTGTAAACAGCTGAGCGAAATACACCGTTTTTTTAAAGAGCAGCAGGCAACATGTGACATTATCTTTAATGATGGACTAAATGCCTTAAAAGATATTAATGGCACATTACATACCCTTAAAGGCTTATCTGGTAATTTAGGTTTACCGACTATGATGGCCCTACTTTCAACCTTAGAAAACAGCCAAGCCCCTGAGCAGCAGGCGCAAATAATTCAGCAATTGCAGATAGAGTTTAATGCGGTCAATGAGTTGTTAGCTAGAAAAACCAGCAGCTGTATAGCAGTGCAAAGCAGCGAAAAAAATACCCAAGTACTATCGCTCAGCGAATTTAAAATACTGTGTGAACAACTGCGTAAAGACGCAGAAAATGCAGAGCTCAATGATGAGTTGTTAGCAACATTAGCAGACAATGCCCCCGCTACTTATCAAAGTGATGTGGATGCATTAATCGAATATTTCGACCAGTTTGACTTTGACAATGCCCAGAGTACTCTTATTGCATTAATAGAGCTGCTCAATCAGGCAGCAAATTTGGAAACACACTGATGGACTTAATAACCGAACGCCCACGAATTCTTATTGTTGATGATGAACCCGCCAACCTTAAAGTCATGCGCGAAGTATTAGGGAATCAATATCGCCTCTCTTTTGCTAAATCGGGTGATGCCGCGCTCGCGTTAGTTGAAAAAGAGCCACCCAAACTCATTCTACTCGATATTATGATGCCAAATATGAGTGGTTTTGAAGTATGTCAGCTGCTTAAACAAAACCCTGCTACTGAGCATATTCCAGTCATTTTTGTGACTGCACTTGCGGATGAAAGTGATGAGTTTAAAGGTTTTGAAATTGGCGCGGTAGATTACATAACCAAGCCTATTAGTCCTGCAATCGTAAGAGCGCGTGTTAAAACTCATTTATCCCTAGTTCAGGCTGAGCAGCTAAAGTTGGCTCACGTTGATTTAGTCCATCGTTTAGGGTGCGCTGCCGAGTATAAAGACACCGATACTGGCGAGCATATTGTGCGCATGAGTAAATACAGTAAAATTTTAGCACTAGCCTATGGAATGACTGAACAACATGCTGAGCTTCTCAAACAAGCAGCACCGATGCATGACATTGGTAAAATCGGCATTCCCGATGCAATCTTGCTTAAACCAGGGAAATTAACAGCCGAAGAATTTGAACACATGAAACAGCATGCCAAAATCGGCGCTAAAATTTTAGCAAACTCGTCATCGCCGTTATTGCAGCTCGCCTATATACTTGCGATGGAGCATCATGAAAAATGGGATGGATCAGGTTATCCAAACGGTCTTAAAGGTGAGGAAATTTCGATTGAAGGACGTATTGTGGCAATCGCCGATGTATTCGATGCACTTACCTCTAAACGTCCCTATAAGCAAGCTTGGAGCGTTGATGAAGCCATAAGTCATATGCGCGAGCAAGCTGGTAAACACTTTGATCCTCAGCTTATCGCACTATTTGAAGGCCAGCTAGATGCTGTTTTAGCAGTGTACTCTGCCTACCAAGGCTAACCATATGCTAGATGTTGGCCGAGATATATGCATAGTCATGAGAGGTGATTTCATGACTATTACCACTTAAATCCTGAAAATAAACAGAGTATGTAACTTTGTGATCAGCAACCACGGTTTTAATATTTAAGTCAGCCAAATGCTTAAGCCAAGCGATAAACTGCTCTCCAGATGCGCCAAATGCAATCCCTTTACTACTGCCCTCTCGCTCAAATAACGCTAAGCGAATAGTTGCCGCAGGATCTTCTAGTGTTAAAGGCCCAGTACCCTCATCCCAAAAAGCAAGCTCTGGCACAATATTAAATCCAAGGACTGTTTTGTACCACGTGACGGCTTGCGCAAGGTTAGTCACATTTAAATGGCAATGATCGACACCAGATAAAGTAGGCATTGCCATTAGCCAATCTCCGACTTAAGTTGTTCAATAAATACCTGCATATATTCAGTACGACGCACCGCTTCTGCTTTTGCTGAAGGTGTATTCATACTCTGTGCAATATGTAATAGCTTGATGAAGAAGTGATCTAATGTATACAAGCTGTCATCCGGGCTGCGGTGGGCGCAAAATGGATCGTCAGGGTGATATAAATTGCGTCCGATTGAGCCCCCTACTTTCATACAGCGGCTGACACCAATTGCTCCTAAGGCATCCATACGATCAGCATCTTGAACGATTTGTGCTTCCACACTTTCAATTGCAATGTTAGCGCTAAAACTATGGGCTACAATAGCATGATGAATGGCATCAAAATATTGCGCGTCATACCCTATTGACGCTAAAAATGAAATTGCTTTATCTGCGGCCATTGTTGAAGCTTTAGCGCGATCCGGGTGGTTTTTAGCCACTGCAACACAGTCATGCAACCATGCTGCGGGTAACACCACGTCCATCGAAGCATCTTCAGCAAAGCAGAGCTGTTTTGCAACACGCACGACTCGTTCAATATGGGTAATATCGTGGGCGACATCAGCACTCACTAACGACAAAATAAAAGCACGGCAATGATTTTCTAGCTGTTGCAACGGCTCAGATAATACTAAAACGGGCAAACGTTGTTCCATAAATCCTGTAATTTCAAATTAATGCATTGAATTACTGTTACTTTACCGCGGTTATAGGCTGTTGTGCAAAACATTCATTGTATGTTCGAGCCTGCTTCACTAAAATACGCTCTTAATTTATCCGTAATGAGAAGCCTAATGTCATCTGTCGTATACCTAGAAGCTGGTCGTGAAAAATCACTAAAAAGAAAACACCCATGGTTGTTTTCAAAAGCCATCAAAAAAATAAAAGGTAAGCCAGGTTTAGGTGACACAGTGACCATTCACGATAGTAATGGTAAATTTTTAGCTACAGCGGCTTACAGTCCGCACTCACAGATCCGCGCGCGTGTTTGGAGCTTTGATGAAACAGAAATCATCGACCAAGCTTTTTTTGAACGTCGCTTACGTCGTGCCTTTGCGGCACGCGAGCAAGTAATTACTGAAGGTGGCTTAACGGGATTTCGGTTATGTGCCGCCGAGTCTGATTTTTTACCAGGTGTAACCATTGATAAATTTGACAACTTTTTAGTGTGTCAGTTATTAAGTGCCGGTGCTGAGCGCCATAAAGGTGAAATAGTTGGCGCTTTAATCGCTATTTTCCCAGGCTGTAACGTGTATGAGCGCTCTGATGTCGATGTGCGCACCAAAGAAGGCTTAGAGCCGACTATGGGCGTGTTATGGGGTAATAAGCCTGAGCAGCCAGTATTAATTGAAGAAAATGGTTTTAAAATTGAAGTAGACATTCTCGAAGGTCATAAAACCGGTTTCTACCTTGATCAACGTGATAGCCGTGCTGCATTAGAGCGTTTTTCAAAAGATAAAAGAGTACTTAACTGTTTTAGCTACACAGGTACCTTTTCATTGTATGCACTGCGTGGCGGCTGCGAGCATGTTACTAACGTTGACGTATCGCAACCCGCGCTTGATACCGCAAAACGTAATGTCGAGCACAATAATCTTGATTTAGATAAAGTTGACTTCATAAAACAAGATGTATTTAAATTACTACGCCAATACCGTGAAGATGGGGTGTTATTCGATACTATCGTTATGGACCCACCTAAATTTGCTGATAACAAAGCACAACTAACGGGTGCGTGTCGTGGCTATAAAGATATCAATATGATTGCCATGCAAATTCTTAAACCAGGTGGTACGTTGCTTACGTTCTCATGTTCAGGTTTAATGGAGCAAAATTTATTTCAAAAAGTGGTTGCTGATGCAGCCCTTGATGCTGGTAAGGATTTGTTGATCATGGAGCGTTTAAACCAAGCTGCTGATCATCCAATCGCAGGCAGTTACCCTGAAGGTTTTTACCTAAAAGGCCTGATCTGTAAAGTTTACTAAACTGACTGCAACTAATTAACCTGAGTTCATCAGGTTAATTAAACTGCATTATTTCTAGCCCAGCGGTTACCGTGCCATCACTTTCTTTGCTGGCACGAACGACTTTTGCTGTTGCATCAAGTGGTGCAATGGCAGGGCTGGTCGAATCAATATTCACCTTCACAATGGTGCCCAGTTCAAGTAATTCATCCAACTGCAGTGACAACCCAGTTGCACTTAAATCGACACATACAGCATCAAAATGTTGATCAGCGACTGGCTCAAGTGTGGTTAATTTTGCCTGTGCATTTAATTGCATACGTCTAAAATTACGTTTATCTTCATTTAGCATAATAACTCCTAAACAACCGTATTGATTTTTTCTAATAACCCCACGACCGAAAAAGGCTTCACCACATAGGCATCGCAACCGGCATCAAAACCAGCTTGTTGTTCCTGTACGGATTCTAAGCCTGACACCATAACAACAGGAATATTACGAGTTTCAGGGGTGTTCTTCAACATTCGACACGTGTCGTAACCATCTAGGCCGGGCATACATACATCGAGTAAAATCGCATCCGGTGGATTTGCAATAGCCGACGATAAACAGCTCTTACCTGATTCAGCATAACTGAGCTCAAAATCCGCTGATAAAGCGACTTTGAGCATTTCAAAATTAAAGTACTCGTCATCTACAACTAGTAAACGCGGGTGTGTATTAGCGGATGAGCGCATGGTTAATATCAGTTCCTTCTCATCTAACAAATATTTCCTTCCAAGGTATTCGATGTTTACTAAATACCAAACTCAATCAATTTCTTTCAGAGCATTCAATACACGCTTAGCTGAAATCGGATACGGTGTCCCTAACGTTTGCGCAAACAAGGATACTCTAAGCTCTTGTTGCATCCAAAAAATATCCTGCAATTGTTGCGGAGCAGGCATTCCAGGCGGCACTTTTTTCAGCTGTTTTTGATACTCTTGAGCAACCTTTTCTAACTCAAGTACACATAATCTGTCACGATTTGGATCAACTGGCAACTTTTCTAAGCGTTTTTCTATTGCTTTTAAGTAACGAATTAAATCACTAAGTTTGTCTGCGCCATGATTTGAAACAAAGCCTTTGAATACCAAAGATCCCAGTTGGCTTTTTATATCTCCATGTGCAGTGATCATGGTTAAATCAACTCGCCCTTTCATTTTTTTATGTAACGCATGCGCAATACTCAACACTTGCTCAACTTGGGTTGCAATAGCAACAACCGCATCGCCGAGCTCACCGCGCACGTGCTCTTTTACTTGCTCAAACGCTTGTTCGGTGCGTACATCGCCTAATTTTACCAATAAACTGTCAACGCCTGCGGCAATACAGTCATCAATTAAATCAGCAACCTTACCAAACGGATTAAAATATAGACCTAATTTAGCCTTATTGGGTAAGTTTTGTTGCAAATATTTTATCGGCGAAGGTACATTCAGTAATACCAAACGGCGTAACCCCTGCTGATGGGCAGTTTGCGCTTTAACTTCGTTATCAAATAGCTCCACTGCCGCCGATGATTTTTTATCTACCAGCGCAGGGTACGCTTTGATTTCATACTGGCCTTGTTTTTTCACATAGGATACCGGTAACTTGCCAAAATCCCATTGCAATAGGTCAGCTTTTTCAATGCCTTTATCTGCCACTTTAGACAGCGTTTGCGTCACTTTACCCTGCAATTGCGCTTTGAGTTTCGCTAAATCCATACCTCGGGCAAGTACATTATCTTTTTCATCACGAACTTCAAACTGCAGTCTTAAGTGAGTCGCAAGGGTGGTTAAATCCCAGGCCTCTGGATCAACTTTTACACCTGTCATACGTAATAAACGCGTACTGAGTGCCTCAATGAAGTTACCTTGCATAGGCTCGATTGCTGCAAGAACCGCATCTGCGTAATTTGGCGCAGGCACAAAATTACGACGTAGTGATTTAGGTAAAGATTTAATTAAACCGGTGATCAACTCATGACGAAATGCCGGAATATGCCAGTCAAAGCCAGCTTCTTCTACTTGGTTTAGTAAGGCCACCGGAATATGCACTGCAACCCCATCGACCGCTTGGCCTGGATCAAAATGATAGCTCAACGGCAACATTAAATTGCCTTGTTGCCATACATCGGGGTAATCAAACTCAGTAACACTATCAGCACCGTGTTGCATTAAATCATCACGTGTCATTTGCAAGTAATGTTTATCCTGCTGCTTTTGCGTTTTATACCATTTATTAAATGCTGCACGACTGTTTATTTGAGCAGGAATTTTCTTATCGTAAAACTCATATAAGGTTTGCTCATCAACTAAAATATCACGACGGCGGCTTTTATTTTCTAGAGTTTGAATATCTTCAATCAGTTCGCGATTAAACTGCAAAAACCCTTCATTTTGACCTAAATCTTGCTCTACTAAGGCACTGCGAATAAACAACTGGCGGCTAACTTTCGGGTCAATGTTACTGTACACACAGCGACGCTTTGACACTATGATCAGCCCGTATAATACCTGCTGTTCGAAAGCGATCACTGCGCCGGGCTTTTTCTCCCAATGCGGCTCACTGTAACTGCGTTTTACTAAGTGTTGTGCTAATGGTTCAACCCAATCGATGTTAATTTTGGCATTAATACGTGCATATAATTTACTGGTTTCAACCAGCTCTGCCGACATCAACCATTTTGGGCTTTTCTTAAATAATCCAGAGCCTGGGAATACATGAAACTGACTGTTGCGAGCGCCTTTATATACTTGCTTTTCATCTTTAAAACCAATGTGACTGAGCATGCCACTCAATAGCGCTTGATGGATTTTATCGCCATCGGCAACATTGCTGGTCGCTTTCATGCCCATTTCATTGCACACAGTACTGAGCTGATAAACGATATCTTGCCACTCACGAATACGCATATAAGCGAGCATATCCTTTTGGCACAGCTTTCTGAATTGGCTGTTACTTAGCTCACTTTGCTGCTCTTCTAAGTAATTCCATAAATTTAAAAAGGCGATGAAATCTGAATCAGGATCGTCAAAACGGCCATGCTTTTCGTTTGCAGCAGCGCGTTTTTCTTGCGGGCGCTCGCGTGGATCTTGAATCGATAACGCCGCCACAATAATAATCACTTCACGCAGCGCACCCAGCTTTTGTGCTGTTAGTACCATTTTAGCTAAACGCGGGTCAACCGGTAAGCGGCTCAGTTCAATACCCGATTTAGTAAGCTGTGTATTGCTATTATGACGAGTGGGTTTAACCGCTTCAAGTTCCTCTAGTAACGTTAAGCCATCGTTGATATTACGGCTATCTGGTGCTTGTACAAATGGGAACTCGGCCATATCGCCCAACCCTAAGCCAAGCATTTTTAAAATAACGGAGGCTAAGTTAGTACGTAGTATTTCTGGATCAGTAAACTCTGGGCGCGAATTAAAATCATCTTCAGCATATAAACGAATACAAATACCCGCTTCCACACGGCCACAGCGGCCTTTTCGCTGATTGGCACTGGCTTGTGATATTGGCTCAATCGGTAAACGCTGCACTTTAGTACGATAACTATAACGGCTAATGCGCGCGGTACCAGGATCAATAACGTATCGAATACCCGGCACAGTAAGTGAGGTTTCAGCAACGTTGGTCGATAAAATAATATGACGACGACTATGGGGAGCAAAAATACGGTTTTGTTCTGCGTTAGAAAGGCGCGAATACAAAGGTAAAACATCCGCTCCTTTTAAATTACGTTTACTAAGGGCATCAGCAGTATCGCGTATTTCCCGTTCACCATTTAAGAAGATTAAAATATCGCCTGGGCCTTCTTGGCACAGCTCATCAACGGCATCAAAAATACCTTGCAGCTGGTCGCCTTCAGCCTCCATATCATTTTTATCAATTTCAACCAAAGGACGATAACGCACATCCACCGGAAATGTTCGTCCTGACACTTCAATAATCGGTGCATCATTAAAATGCTTTGAGAATCGCTCTGGATCAATGGTCGCAGAGGTAATAATTATTTTTAAATCAGGACGCTTTGGTAATAGGTTTTTCAAATAACCTAAAATAAAATCAATGTTTAAACTACGTTCATGAGCTTCATCAATAATAATGGTGTCATACTGGTTTAAAAATCGGTCTTGTTGAATTTCCGCCAGTAAAATACCGTCAGTCATCAACTTTATATAGCTGTTATTTGATACTTGATCGCTAAAACGAATTTTAAAACCCACTTGCTGGCCAAGTTCACATTGCATTTCATGAGCAATCCGATCCGCGACACTGCGCGCAGCCAAACGTCTTGGTTGGGTGTGACCGATATAACCATCAACGCCACGGCCAAGTTCTAAACACATTTTAGGAATTTGCGTGGTTTTACCTGAGCCGGTTTCACCCGCGATAATAACCACTTGGTTATTGGCGATAGCCTCTTTAATGTCGTCTTTTTTCTGACTGACGGGGAGCTGCTCAGGGTAAGTTACTTTAGGTAACTGAGCTAAGCGCACCTCTCGCAATTGTTGGCTACGTGCTATATCTGCAGTGATTTTTTCAATCACGGCTGCTTGTTTTGTTTCATCGGTTATTTTTTTTATGCCGTGAAGGCGTTTTTTAAAGATGAATTGATCTTTTCTTAAACACGTTTTTAGTTCACCAAACAATTGACCTAGGTTAACCACCCGCGACTACCTTATAAAATTTGAGTAAAGACGAGCGATTGTAGCAAACTTCGCCGCAGGGGTTAACTTTGCTGCGATATAAAATGTAATAACCAAAGCTTAAAACAATAAAAAAGGCGCTAATTAAGCGCCTTTCATGTTCTTTGGGCAGAACAATTGCTGTGTTTTATTTATAGAGCAGCGAAAACTTCATCTGTTTTGGCAGCACAAATAAAATCATTTTTGTGTAAGCCTTTAATTGAATGGCTCCACCACGTTACCGTTACTTTGCCCCACTCTGTTAGCAAGCCCGGGTGATGGCCTTCATCTTCAGCCATATCACCTACTTTATTAGTAAAAGCGATGGCTTGTTTAAAGTTTTTAAATTTATAAACACGCTCTAATTGCATAATACCGTCGCGTACTTCAGGCACCCAATCTGGGATCATTTTAATTAATTCAGCTAACTCGATATCTGATACTTGTGGAGCGTCTACGTGACAGGCTTCACATTTTTGTGCGCTTAATGATGACATCTTAAATCCTTAACTTGCTAATTTTTCTTTAGGAGGAAATTTTGGGTCATGTAACCCTAATTCTTTTGCTTGCGCAACTAACGCCATAATATCCAGCTGTGAAATATCAAATAAATCATGGATAGAATTAATGGTGTAGTACAAAGGCTGCATAATATCAATTCGGTACGGCGTGCGTAATACATCCAATACATTCATCGGGTTGATCTCGGGCTTATCTGAATACACGTATTGTGTTTCACCTGGACTTGATAAAATACCGCCACCATAAATACGCAGGCCATCATCTGTTTGCATTAGGCCAAACTCAACCGTAAACCAATACATACGGGCAAGGTAAACCCGATCTTTTTTCTCGGCAGCGTAACCTAACTGGCCATATTTATGCGTAAACTTGGCAAAATCAGGATTAGTAAGCATTGCACAATGACCAAATATTTCATGAAAAATATCAGGTTCTTGCAGGTAATCAAACTCTTCACGGCTACGAATAAAGGTTGCGACTGGAAATTGCTTATTTGCTAATAAACGAAAGAATTCATCAAAGTCGATTAAAGCTGGCACAGGCGTAACTTGCCAGCCGGTAGTCGCTAGTAATACTTCATTAAGCTCACTTAACTGCGGAATACGGTCATGAGGCAGGTTTATTTTTTCAAGCCCTTCCATGTATTCATTGCAAGCTTTGCCTGCAATACATTTTAGTTGGCGTGCGACTAGTTCTGACCATATTTTATTTTCTGCTTCGCTCCAATGGATAACGCCATTTTCATCTGGTGTCTTGGAGGTGTATTTACTTGCTTTAGCCATAATAACCTTCTTAGTGTTAAACCGATATCGGTGTCAACCTGTTAAGGAGATACTAAGCAAATGTAAGGCAAAGTTTAATAGCTGAGACAATATCAGCTATTAGCACCAAACCGCCTTTTGTACATCAAACATTACACTTTAAGATCAAAAAGTTTACAGTGCTATTTTTAAAGGGCTAGAAGCAATGTAAATTGTAAGATTAAATTTACAGCCTATACAATAAAAGTAAAAGCGCGGTTAAGGTCGTTAATTATATCGTTAACATCTTCAAGGCCAACAGATAGTCTGATCAGACCATCGCTAATACCCGCAGCTGCTCTTTCTTCGGGTGAATACGGTGAATGAGTCATCGATGCCGGATGTTGAATGAGTGTTTCGGCGTCTCCTAAACTCACGGCGAGTGTGCACAATTGGGTATTATTAATAAACTGCTCGCCATCTTTTAGGCTGCCTTTTAATTCAAAGGCAATAACGCCACCAGCCGCTTTCATTTGCTTACCGATAAACTTAAACCCTGGGTGAGATGCAAGTCCGGGGTAATAAACGGTATTAACTTGGGGATGCTGCTCTAAAAATTCAGCAATAATTTGCGCACTTTCACAATGACGCTGCATTCGTATCGCTAAGGTTTTTAAACCACGATTAATAAGCCATGCATCGTGTGGACTGATTGTTGCACCAATATCTTTAAGTACGGTCATTTTAATTAATGTAATGTGCTCTTGACTGCCACACACCAAACCAGCCACAACATCACCGTGACCATTTAAATATTTAGTAGCACTGTGAACAATTAAATCAATGCCATAATCAATTGGCTTTTGCAGTAACGGCGTGAGAAAGGTGTTATCTATTACACTGATCAAATTGTGTTGTTTTGCCACTTGTCCTATTAACGCTAAATCAATTACCGCCATAGTTGGATTAACTGGGGTTTCGGCAAAAATCATTTTTGAATTTGGTTTAATTGCATCGCGTAATTGCTGCTCATCGGTCATATCTACAAACGTCACTTCAATCCCCCAACGCGGCAACATATGTGCGAAGAAAGCAAACGTACAGCCATACAAAGCGCTTGATGCGACTAAATGATCGCCTTGCGATAAAAAACTTAATACCGATGCAGAAACCGCGCCCATTCCTGTGGCTGTTGCTGCAGCGGCTTCGCAACTTTCAAGTTGTGCGACTTTTTGTTCAAGCTCTGTCGTCGTCGGGTTACCTAAACGGGTATAAATATAGCCCGGTTCTTCACCAGCAAAACGTGCTGCACCTTGCGCGGCACTGCTAAAATGAAACGTTGAAGTTTGGTATAAAGGAGCAGTAAGTGCACCATGCGGATCATTGGCTTTTTCTGGTCCATGGATACATTGGCTGTCGATGTGGAGTTTGTTCATTGTCTGATCTTTTTTGATTATTATTGATCCCATAATCAAAACGTATCGCAGGATAAAGCACAAGCATGCCAGATGCTCAGATGGCTATAAATTTGGATGTAGTTAGTACAGTGGCCGTTCACCACTGTACAGATTTATTGTCAGCTCGTTTCTTTCGTGCCAGCTCCTGACGGCGAAGCTTTGCGGCTCATAATTTTGCTGGCAATCAATTGCGCAGTACCTTTAAGCAAGCTGCGCTTATGCTCAAGTCGTGGTAAAGGACGGCTTAGTTCCATCGCTTTATAACCAATGCGTGCGGTAAATATACCCGCGCTTAAGCCTTGTGCTGCACGTCCTGATAATTTACCTAGTAATTCAGCACTGAGCGCTGTAGCAGCTAAATCCGATACTAACTCAGCACTGCCAACAAACATCACTTGCTTGATCAACATACGATAGAGCTTGATCCGGCTAGCATAACCAAATCCGATACCGTAAATCTTACCTATTTGCTCAATCAGTTTTGTGCCCCGCCAAAGCACTGCCATCATATCCACCAGCGCTAATGGACTTAATGCCACTAACAAGCCTGATTCAGTGGCAAAACGGTTGATCAGCTTTTTAGCTTGAGTATCTTGTTTCACTAACAAACTATCGGCGTACAAGGTCATGATCTCTTTATCGCTATGATGGCTATCAATGCTTGCTTTAAACTCATCAAAGCCGGTTAACTGCTGATGTTTATTGAGTTTTTCAAGCCAAGGTAGTGCCCCACCAACCTGTTCGCTATTGAGCAAGCGATCCGCTTCATGACGATGTAATTGATTGCGTTTTAAGCTGCGCAACATTCTATATTCGCGCCATAACAAGCGCCCCAATAACAACACGCCACTGAGCACTGCAATTAAATATACGCTGCCTAAGATGATGGATTGCTGAAATGTCACAACCATAGAAAATATAAATTCAGCTAACACTAAAGTTATAAAGCTAATCGCAAACACCCCTTTCAGAGTTTGCCATTTTGACTTTTTATAAACAGGGGTTAAATCAATCTCTTCATCTTGGGGCTCATCGATAACGTGCTCATATTCATACTCCCCTTGATCGATCACTTTAGCTGGGGTCAAGGTAAGTTCATTGTCTATTGGCTGTTCACTAGTATCAATACGTCTGCCGGCTTGAAAGCCTGAAGCGGTCTTGCTCATGTTAGTTTGTCTCCTAAAAGGTACTGCATGACATGATCTAAACGAATGTGTTTTAGTTGCTTGTCTGGACTTGGCATTGGTGCAAACGATAAAAACTCAAAACCATGGCTTGGCCACTCATCTTTATTGAGCATGCGCATTGGTGGCTGCGGTGGTAAGTAGGTCAACCATTGCGACTCTGATAACGGCTTACCATAAATACAATTGAGGGTTTTACCTTGCTCAACCACTTGTTTTGGCATGGTTGCCGTAATAGATGACATCGCCATAGTTTCTATTTTAACGCCATCAAATTTTAAGTGATTACTTTGCTCGTGCACTAATGAGTCCAACAACAGCGCTAAATCTTTATGGTGTGCACTACTAATATGATCTGACTTATTCGCAGCAAACAATAGTTTATCTATATTGGGTTTAAACAAGCGTTTTAAAAAGCCAGTTTCGCCATAGTTAAAATGCGCAAGTAATTGTTTGATCACATCTCCTTGCTCTTGCAGCGTCTCAGGCCCTTCATTGAGCGCACTGAGCACATCAACAAGCACTATTTGCCGATCAAAGTTGCGAAAGTGTTGTGTATAAAATGGCTTAACCACTTCTTTCACATAAGCATTAAAGCGCTTTTGCAAGTGCGCCAAGTTAGACCCTGCAACCATCTCATCATTAGCCTGCGCAACTGGGAAAAACAGTAATAACGGTGCACCTTGTAATTCACCTGGCATCAGCATGCGTCCAGGTTGTAGCATCGCCAATTTAGTGTCTTTTTTAAGACTCACTAACAGTGTTTGATAGTGCGTAGCAATCGCGCTTAGCGCACTTTCATCTACTGGTGCTGTTAAATCAAGCTCGCTCAGTGCAGTTAAAAATGCCTGCGACTTTTCAACCCGAGGCGAGCGTTGTAGTAATGCATATTGCTGCTCACTCCACTGTTGATAGCTTTGCTCTAGCATGGGTAAATCAAGCAGCCACTCACCGGGGTAATCAATAATGTCTAAATACAAGGTTGATTGCGGTGCAAAGTAACCACGTAAGCCTGCGTCACTCCGGTATTTAATTGCTAGACGTAAAGTATTTATGCGCTCGGTTGATGCAGGCCAGTGTGGTTGCCCTTCAAGCGGCAATAAAGCACTCAGGGCTTTAGGGTAATCAAATGTAGGAATGGTCAGCGCTTGTTGTGGCACTATTTTTGTGGCGATATGGCGCTGTTGCTGCATAACATCAAAAAACGGTAAGTTTTTGTCTGTTGCTTGGCTGGTTAAATGCTTTACTAAAGCGGTAATAAAAGCGGTTTTACCACTGCCACTGAGGCCAGTTACCGCTAATTTTACGTGTTGATCTAAACTACGGTGAACAGCTTTTTCAGCCTTACCTTTGAGTTTATTAAAGGCGTTTTTTGCAGATGAAGTGTTTATCATAATGAGCTAGCACTTCAGCGCCATTATAAATTAGGTGGCTAAAGTGCTATTAAGTCCTTTACAGCTTATTGATTTCACGGCTAACCGTAAACTCGGTTGAAGTAACATAACGTTCCATATCTTGTAAACGTATATCAACACGTCCCAAACGGTCTTTTAAATCTTGTAAAGCACGACGTGGTGGCTCACCTTTTTGCCATACTTTAAATTTTACTTCAAGAGGATCTTCGTGTTTTGCCGCATCAGTTTTGCTTTGTGCATTGGCAGGTTTTTTATCTAAAATAAACCACGCTGCGATGTAAGCCACAACAAACAACGGGCCACCAGCTAGTAACACTGCCGTTACTACGATAATACGTACTAACCACAATTCCATATTGAAATAATCACTGAGCCCTGCACATACACCGGCTATTTTACCACGTGCTGGATCTCTTAGCAGTTCACGTTTAGCACTCATACCTTACGCCTCCACTGTGGGGCCTCTTGATCAAGTAGTGCTTCTAAAGTTTCTACTCGGTCAGCCATTTTATCTGCTTTTTGAGCAAGCTCAAGTAACTGGCGGTGTTCGTGTTCGCTCAAGCCTTGGCTTACTTGCTTTTTACTTCGGTAATGTAAAATTAACCAAAGGGGTGCTACCACAACCATAAAAATGATAATTGGAGCAACAAACACTTCTGCATCAAACATAACCCTCTCCTACACATCCATTAATTTATCAAGCATAGGGGGATGACTCCCCCTTTATTTATTATCTTTATTTATCAGCAAGCTTCTTTTTAAGTGCTGCTAATTCATCATCGATTTTTTCGTTTTGCTGTAACTCAGCAATTTCATCAGCCAATGACTTTTTGCCTAAGTCGTACGATTCTACTTGTGATTCTAGTCCATCAATCTTAGTTTCGTAGCGCTCAAAGCGATTTAATGCATCTTCAACTTTAGAGCTGTCTAATGCTTTTTTCACCTCTAGGCGTGACTCAGCTGAGCGTTGACGTAAAATAATCGCTTTTTGACGTGCTTTTGCATCCGCTAACTTGTCTTGTAGCGTACTTACTTCCTGTTGCAGCTTATCAATGTGAGATTCTATGTGACTGAGTTCATCTTCAACAGCAGCAACCGCTTGTGCTGACTTTTGCTTTTCAAGCAATGCAGCACGGGCTAGATCATCACGGTCTTTGCTCAATGCCAGCTCGGCTTTATCTTGCCATTGAGCGACTTGCTCTTTTAATGTATCGACACGACGTACTAATTCTTTTTTCTCTGCTAATGTTTTCGCAGAGGTTGAACGTACTTCAACTAATGTGTCTTCCATCTCTTGGATGATCAGACGTACCATTTTTTCAGGATCTTCTGCTTTATCTAAAATGGCATTGATATTAGAATTAACAATATCTGCAAAACGCGAAAAAATTCCCATAACATTTACCTCTGTAGTGTTTAACTTAATTGGTCTGCTGTTACTGTTACAATATGCTTGCCAACTTTATAAAACATAAAATACAGTAATATTTTCATAATGTTAAACTAAAAATACAAATTCCTTTAGTTCTCCCTAATTATGAAATACACTAACTGTTAGTAAAAATGACTAAGAGTTAGGGAATATGAGCCAATTTCGCCAACAAGATAATTTACTCGGCCAATCAGACAGCTTTTTAGCGGTACTTGATCAAGTTTCACAGCTGGCAAGTTTAGATAAACCAGTACTGATTATTGGTGAACGTGGCACAGGTAAAGAACTGATCGCCGCCCGTTTACACTTTTTATCAAAGCGCTGGGAGCAAAGCTACATTAAGCTCAACTGTGCGGCACTTAACGAAAACTTGCTTGAAAGCGAATTGTTTGGCCATGAAAGTGGTGCCTTTACCGGCGCAAGTAAACGCCACGAAGGACGCTTTGAACGTGCCAATGCCGGTACGCTATTTTTAGACGAACTAGCAAATACCTCTGCCATGGTGCAAGAAAAACTATTACGGGTAATTGAATACGGTGAATTTGAGCGAGTCGGTGGCAAACAAACCGTCAAGGTCGATACTCGCTTAGTCTGCGCAACCAATGAAGACCTTCCTTATTTAGCCGAGCAAGGTGAATTTAGAAGCGATTTACTCGACAGGCTCGCATTTGATGTAATCACTTTACCGCCACTGCGCGAACGTCAGGAAGACATCATGTTACTCGCTGAGCAATTTGCGATGAATATGGCCCGTGATTTGGACTGGCAACTATTCAGTGGTTTCACCCGCAGTGCTGTGGAAATACTGCAAGGGCATGATTGGCCAGGTAATATACGTGAACTTAAAAATGTCGTGGAACGAAGTTTATATCGCCATGGCAGTGAACATATTCCCGTTCACCAGATTATTTTAGACCCATTTGAAAGCCGCTTTAGACCCAAGCAACGAATTAAAAAACTCCCCACTAAAGCCGTAGAAGCAGCTCCTGTTGCAGTTGTCGCCAATGAACCGATAGTTGCAACAAGTACCCCGCAATTTCAGTTTCCATGTAGCTTAAAAGACCTCTCAAATGAATTTGAAATTGATTTAATAAAAAAAGCGCTTGAATATAGTCAATTTAATCAAAAGAAAACTGCAGAAGTACTTGGTTTAACGTATCATCAACTACGAGGCTATTTGAAAAAATACAACTTGTTAGATCAACAATAATAGTCAGAGGCTAAACGAGTGTATAAATTATTACTTGGTATCTTAACGGTATGCCTAACGGGTTGCTTAGATACCAAAGAAAAAACACTAGAAGAAAAGAATCAGGGCTTAGTTTATTGCGCTGAGGCTAACCCTGTGTCGTTCAATCCCCAAGTGACGACCACAGGTTCGACGATCGATATTATTGCAAATCAATTGTATGACCGTTTGATCAGTATCGATCCCGTGACCGCTGAATTTAAAAGTGAACTGGCCACTGACTGGAAAATAAGTAAAGACGGCAAGTCAGTTACCTTTACCTTGCGCAAAGGAGTGAAGTTTCATACTACTGCATACTTTACCCCAAGCAGAGAGTTTAACGCTGATGATGTAATCTTTACCTTTAGCCGTTTATTCGATGTGTATAATCCTTATCACTTTGTTGGGGATGCCAATTACCCTTATTTTCAAAGTGTCGGCATTGACCAGCTAATTCGGCAAATTGTTCGCGTGTCCGACTACCAAGTGCGCTTTGAATTATTTAATGCCGAAAGCAGCTTTTTAGCCAATATGGCAACTGATTTTGCAGTGGTTTTGTCTCGCGAATATGCCATGCAATTAAAACAGCGCGACCAAGTTAATCTTTTTGATCAATACCCTGTTGGTACTGGCCCCTATGTTTATAAAGAGTATCGGCGCGATCACTTAGTACGCTATTATCGTAATCCTGACTATTGGAAACACCATGTAGTGCTGGAGCAGTTGGTTTACGACATCACCCCAAATGGCACCACCCGAATTGCAAAAATGCTCACTAAAGAGTGCGATGTAACCGCACACCCAAGTAGCGCACAGTTAAGTATTTTAGCCCAACGCGACGACATTAACGTACAAAAAGAAACCAATCTTAATGTAGGTTATTGGGCGTTTAATACCGAGCGCCCACCATTTGACGATTTAAGAGTACGTCAAGCACTGGCCCATGCCATTGACGTTGAAAAAATCATGCAAGCAGTTTATTACGGCAACGGTATTCGTGCGCAATCGTTATTACCGCCAACATCATGGGCATATCAACCACAAGCTAAACTACCCGGATTTAACCCTGATCTAGCTAAAAAACTGCTGATTGAGGCTGGCCTTCCTAATGGCTTTGATATGACCATTTGGGCTATGCCAGTGAGCCGAATTTATAATCCTAACGCACGTAAAATGGCCGAGCTAATGCAAAGCGATTTACGAAAAATTGGTGTAAACGTCAGTATCGTTGAGTATGAGTGGAACACCTTTATTCAACGCATAGGTGAACACCGCCATGACAGCGTGTTATTAGGTTGGGCTGCAGATACACCGGATCCAGATAACTTTTTTAGCCCGCTACTCAGTTGTACCGCGGCATTTAGTGGTAAAAACCCTGCGAATTGGTGTGATCCTGAGTTTGACTTACTCTTGACACAAGCGCTTGATACCACCGATTTAGCCAAACGAAAAGCCTATTATCAACAAGCACAAGCGATGATAGTGCGTGAACTACCTTTATTACCACTTGCCCACGGTATGCGTTTTCAAGCAAGTAGTGCCGATGTAGAAGGTATTCCACTTGGCCCATTTGGCGCAATTTCCTTAGCCAACGCGAGGAAAAAATAATGGTGTTAAATTATATTTTACGCCGTTTAGGCTTACTGTTATTTATGATGTTTACCTTGAGTGTATTTACATTTTCACTCAGTTATTTATTTCCCGGCGATCCGCTTAGTAATTTAAGTGGTATCAGTAATACCAGTTTTTCACAAACCAGTGAACTACAAGAAAAATATCACTTTAACGATAATTATTTAATGCAATATTTTGCTTTTATTGCACGTATTGTGCAAGGCGACTGGGGCGTGTCGTTCGCTTCGGGCGACAGCGTATTTACTCATATTATCGAGCTATTCCCAGCCACGTTAGAGCTGAGTATTTATGCGTTAATTATTTCTGTTGTGGTTGGCGTTCCGGCAGGTATCTTGGCGGCGGCCTATCATCGGCGCTGGCCAGATAAACTGGTTAACTCCACAACATTAGTGGGCTACTCAATGCCGGTATTTTGGTTAGCTTTGCTGCTGATCATGGTGTTCTCATTACAACTAGGTTGGTTCCCGATGTCAGGACGAATGGGCTTACTGTACGAGATCCCCTCCCAAACTGGCTTTATTTTGATTGATATTGTATTAGCAGACTTTCCTTATTCTGGTCTGGCTATGCTTGATGCTCTGCATCATTTAACCCTGCCGACCATTGTTCTGGCAATGTACCCAACCACTGTATTAGTGCGCTTTACACGAGAGTCAATGTTGCATGTGCTTGAGCAAAGTTTTATTAAAACCGCCCGAGCCAAAGGCTTAAACCGTGCCCAATTAATTATGCATCATGCCTTACGTAATGCCTTGTTACCGGTTATAAAGCAAATTGGTTTGCAGTTTAGTACCTTGATCACTCTGGCGATGATCACTGAGGTGATTTTTTCATGGCCCGGTGTTGGCCGTTGGTTAATTGATAGTATTTATCAACGAGACTACCCTGCCATTCAAGGTGGCTTATTAGCGGTATCGATGTTTGTAATTCTGGCGACTATTATTGCAGAATTAACCTATACCTTGTTCGACCCGCTGTCACGGAATCAAGCGCATGGCAAAGTTTAATTTATTTTCAGAAGAGTCAAACAAATCGCCATTAGCGCGATTTTGGCGCAAATTTAAATCCAATCATCCTGCCTTAGTGGGGTTATGGATTTTTATCGCCTTTGCTATTTTAGCTGCGGCTGCGCCACTGATTGCACCATATGGAGTAAACCAGCAACACAGTGATGCGTTACTTATTCCTCCATCGTGGCATGAAATGGGCGATGTACGTTTTATACTCGGTACTGACGACTTAGGGCGTGATGTACTCTCACGGCTTATGAATGGCGCAACTTATACCTTTGGCTTATCAGTCATTGCTGCGCTGATCACCACCATCATAGGTGTGTTAGTAGGCACATTTGCCGGCATTAGCCGAGGTATTCGCTCAAGCTTTTTAAATCATCTACTTGATATAACCTTATCAATACCGTCTTTATTATTAGCGATTATTATTATTGCGATATTAGGCCCAGGCCTGATGAATACCGTGTGGGCAATTATTTTAGCGCTATTACCGCAATTTATTCACTCGGTGCGTAACCTCATCGTCACTGAGCTTAATAAAGATTACATTACTGCATTTAAACTTGATGGCGCATCGAATTGGCATATTCTCTCCAGAGGGATTTTTCCAAATATTTATGAGCATATTGTGGTTATTTTTACTATGGCATTATCAACCGCTATTTTAGATATTTCCGCTTTGGGCTTTTTAAAACTAGGGGCACAACCACCAACCACAGAGTGGGGTGCAATTTTAGCTGAAAATCTGGGTTTAATTTATTTAGCACCTTGGACCGTTGGCTTGCCTGGTGTATTACTCTTTTTAGCGGTGCTGTCGACCAACTTAGTGGGCGACGGGCTACGCCAAGTGCTCAAAGCACGTAAGGCTGACTAAATGCAATTACTTGATATACGAAATCTGACCATAGAGCTGCGCACCTCTGATACCGTTATTCGCGCCGTAGATAGAGTGAACTTGAGCCTCAAAGAAGGTGAAGTACATGCATTAGTGGGCGAATCTGGCTCAGGTAAAAGCTTAATTGCTAAAGCCATTGTGGGTGTATTAAATAAACGCTGGCACATCACCGCCGACCGTATGCATTGGCGCGGTGTGGATCTAATGCGCTTATCAAGCGAACAACGGCGTAAAATTGTAGGCAGTGACATCGCAATGATTTATCAAGATCCTAGTCGTTGTCTTGATCCTACCGCAAAAATATTTGAGCAAATAGCCGAAACGCTCCCAGAAATAACAGGCTCCGGGTTTTTCTTAAAGCGAAACCGTGAACGTAAGGACCGAGTAAAAGCGCTGATCCACAAAGTGGGCATTAAAGATCACGAAAAAGTACTATCGAGCTACCCTCACGAGCTCTCAGAAGGCGTTTGTCAAAAGGTCATGATTGCTATGGCCATTGCTCGTACACCTAAGTTACTGATTGCCGATGAGCCAACTACAGCTCTTGAAAGTACCACACGAGCACAGGTATTCCGGTTATTAAAAAGTTTAAATCAACTTAAAAACATGTCAATTTTAATGATCTCCCATGAACTTGAAGAAATCATTAATTGGTCTCATTGCATGCATGTACTTTACTGCGGGCAAATGGTTGAAGCAGGTCCAACCCAGCGTATTTTTGCCCAGCCTCGTCACCCTTATACACAAGCATTATTAAAAAGCTTACCGGATTATGAGCAAGGGCTTGCCCATAAAGAACCTTTTTATGCACTAAAAGGGACAATCCCAACCTTACAGCATTTACCTATAGGCTGTCGCCTTGGTCCTCGCTGTCCGCAGGCACAAAAAGCTTGTGTGGTAACACCGCCTTTAACTAAACAACATGGTCATAGTTATGCGTGTCATTTCCCTCTCATTAAGGTGATGAAATAATGCAACCTCTGTTAAAAGTGCAAGCCTTGTCAAAAAGCTTTAACCTGCGTGCAGGGTTATTTTCACGTAAGCGTTTTGAGGTATTAAAAAACATCTCGTTTTGTTTAGAGCAAGGTGAAACACTGGCTATTATTGGCGAAACTGGCTCAGGTAAAAGTACCCTAGCAAAATTACTCGCTGGAGCAGACAGCGCAGATGCTGGGCAAATCCTACTCGATGGCAACATCATCGAAAACAAAGGCGTTCGCGATCAGCAATGCCGCCATATTAGAATGATTTTTCAAGACTCCGAAGCCTCGCTAAACCCAGGTTTAACGATCGGCGATATGCTCGACGATTGCCTGCAATATAATACTTCTTTGGATAAAGTAACTCGCGCTGAAAAAATCACCGCAACACTGTCTAAAGTAGGTTTATTAAACGACCATCAGTATTACTACCCACATATGTTTAGTGGCGGTCAGCTGCAACGTGTCGCTCTAGCACGTGCATTAATACTCGACCCTAAGGTTGTAGTACTTGATGAAGCATTATCATCTCTGGACCCTTCTGTACGCGCACAAACCGTCAACCTGCTACTCAAGCTTCAACAGGACACGGGTCTCAGTTATATCTTGATCACTCACCACTTAAGTTTAGTACGCCACATCAGCGATCAACTTGTAGTACTCGATCACGGTGAAATTGTTGAATACGGTAGAACAGAGGATGTATTCCAAAAGCCACAATCAAAAGTCACTCAGAAGTTGCTAAGTTGCTGAAGGTAGAACTTTAAGCGGTAAGTTTTAGCGAAAAGAATTGTATAGGTGCTAGATTCTAGGAAAAGCCAGAGTAGCTCGGCATTAAATTTATCGCGTTGGTTGGCTTGATAGCAACGAAACCCAAACTGCTAAAAGCGAACATATAACAAGTCACTTTAATGCCCGTTCATGGCACAAAAATGTCTAATCTCTAACTCTTTTGTGAGTATTTAATATCTTCTTCTAAGCGTAACGTTTCTTAACCTCTTTGTGAATAATTAAAACAACCGACAATGCAAAGTTTTGATATATAGCAATAAAATATTTTTATGCCGTTACTCAATGGTATAAGCGCGAGATGTCCCGCGCAGAAACAGAAATATACCCGTTAAGCCGGTTGAATTAATGATTCAACAATTTTTAACGCTTTAATTTCATTTTCATCGGTAATACCATCAGCTTCAATGACTTGTTTAAGCAGCTCTAATACAAACTCCCTCATGGATTGATCGACAATATGTGTCATTCGATGCTGAATAAATGACTCGATGTCACCACTTTGCACTGCCAAAACACATTTGCTTGTCATATCAATTATATAGTTATCAAGAGCAATGACAGAATTCCACTCAATTTTATGTGCCCAGGTTTCGACGACTCTCAACTCTTCTTGTGCAATAGAGCCATCAACAGCGACAAATAATAACGCAAGGTCTAACAGTGATTCTTTTTGTAACTGTTCAACACAGATACCCATATCAAAGTTATTTAATAACTGCTCGAATTTCATGATGTTCCCTTAATAATATAGAGGTAATGCTATTGAGCTTATACTAAGTCTGCTAAAAAGTAATCAAAATAGGTTCGGTAGATTGGGGGGGAATTTATTTATACTTGAACTCAGATATCTGCCTGTTAAAAAATAAAAAAAGGCGCCAATGGCGCCTTTTCATTATTTAATTAAGCATTACTCTGTGGCGGCTTGCGCTTTAGGTAAGTTTAATTCTGCATTTGCTTTTAAAGCTTCAATGAATACCATGTAGTTTTTGTTAACTTGGGCCATAGTAATATTTTGCTTAAGCTGTGCGTCAATTTCGCCTTCAACAGTAGCGTTAGTCACTGTTTTAAGTGCTACGATTGCCGCGTCACCGTTGTTTAGGTCAACTTTTTCAACTACTGGTGTGTCAGTTGGGTGTGCCATTTTAAAGGCATGTTGAACGATTGCAGGCGAAACAGTGTAAGCTTGACGGGTTAGTGCCGCTTCTTGACGAAGTTCTAAGCTTTGCTCAGTTACTAGGTCATTTAAGCTCTTGCCAGCTTCAATCTCAGCATACAGCGTTGTTGCTTTTTCTTTCGCAAGCTCTGATGCTTTTTCACTAACTAAACGTGCTTTAATTTGCTCTGATACATCAGCAAGTGCTTTTGTTGCAGCTGGTACATGCTCTTTAACACGCACTAACACAACATGCTCATCGCCCACTTCGATAACCTCAGAGTTCATTTTATCTTCAAGCACATCTGGTGAGAAGATTGCAGCTAATACCGCTGGTGTATTAAGCGGCGCAGGTAGAGAATTACGGTCAACTAATGCTGTTGTTTGTACTTCAACACCGGCAACTTCTGCAGCATCAACTAAGGTATCTGAAATTTCAAATGCAATAGCGCCCATTTCTGTTTGCTTTTCATAGAATGCATTTACTTTTTCAGTACGCTCAAGCTCAGCACGTAAATCAGCTTTAACAGTGTCATACGCTTTTACTTGTTGGCTCTGAATATCAGTTAACTGAATAATGTGGTAACCAAACTCAGATTGTACAACGTCTGAAAAATCCCCTTTGTTTGCCAATGCGAATGCCGCATCTTCAAAAGCAGGATCCATCATGTCACGTTCGATCCAATCTAAATCACCGCCCATTTCAGCACTAACGATATCATCAGATGATGATTCTGCTAACGCTGCAAAGTCACCGCCTTGTTGTAATTGTGCTAACAAGTCTTCTGCTTTGGCTTTTGCTGCATCATCGTCTTCACTGTTATCAATTAAGATATGCGACACACGGCGTTTTTCAGGTTCGGCGTATTGTGCTTTGTTTTGATCATAATATGCTTTAACGTCAGCTTCGCTAACATGAGTTTCAAGTGTTAGGTTAGCTGCATTTAAATCAATGTAGTTTACTGATACTTGCTCAGGCGCTAAAAACTGCGACATATTTAGGTCATAGTAATCGGCAATTTCTTGCTCTGTTACCGTCACGTTTTGCTGTAAAGACTCTTTGCTGATCACGACATAGTCAATACTACGCGTTTGCTGTTGTAGCGCAACGGCATTAGCCAATTCGCTATTTAGAGCGAAATCGGTGCCTGCAACCGCTGAAATTAGCTGGCTTCGGGTCATTTCTTCACGTAAATATTCACGAAATGCGTCAGGTTGGAAGTTCATTTGACGGATAACTTGTAAGTAACGATCGTTGTTAAATTGCCCACCAATTTGGAAGTATGGCAATTCTAAAATCGCTTTACGAACACTGTCGTCACTAACACGTAAACCAAGTTCGGCCGCTAGTTGAGTTTGCAATTCTTGTTGTACTAGACGGTCAACGACGCCTTGACGAATTTGTGCCATGTAATTTGGATCAGCAGCAATTTGTGCAAAGTATTCGCCAAATTGTTGCTCTAAACGTGCACGTTCATTTTGGAACGCACGGCTAAACTCGGTTTGGCTAATTTTAACTCCATTTACTTCAGCTACGGGCTGCTCTGTGGTTTGACCTAAGTAACCACCGATCCCTGCTAAGGCAAAAGATAAAATCACCGCGCCTAAAATAATTTTAGCTACCGGTCCTTGTGAACCTTCTCTGATTTTCTCAAGCATTTATTTATCTCTATTCTATTCGAGGCAGAAATCGCCTTGCTTATGTAAAAAAAGCGTATCTTACCAGATACGCTTTTTTACTTGAAGCAGTTGGCGAGAAAGAACGTTAATTAAGCTGTAAAAGCGATTAACTTCTTACACTACCAAACTAACTCACTAAAGAGCAGTGATTAGCTGTTACATGCATCTTTAAGCGCTTTACCTGCTTTAAAAGCAGGGATAGTCGCTGCAGCGATTTGAATTGTTTCGCCTGTTTGTGGGTTACGGCCTGAACGTGCAGCACGTTCACGTACTGAGAAAGTACCGAAACCAACCAATGCTACTGAATCGCCATCTTTAAGAGCGCCAGAAACAGCCTCGATGAATGAATCAAGTGCACGACCCGCAGCCGCTTTAGAAATGTCAGCATCAGCTGCGATTTGATCGATTAATTGAGATTTATTCACAATATCATCCTCTTTCATTGTTATTATCAAGAGCGATTGTTTTTTAAACTAACATCACTATTTTGAAAATTTTAGAGCAAACTTTTTCATGCTCATACGATTGTAATTTTTCTTCAGCCTAGGCCACATAAGGCCTCGGCTTGAAAACCAGTGCTTAACTTATCATACCATCTAGATTTGAAAAGCCCTTTAAAGCACTTTTTTTCGCTTTTTTACTGGTTTTTTGATGTTTCGACTGAAAAACTCTCAACTGGGTGTACTAAAGCCAGTTTTAAAACCTCATCAATCCACGTAACTGGGTGAATATCAAGTCCTGCCAATACATTGTCAGGGATCTCTTTTAAATCACGTTCGTTAATTTTTGGAATAATGACCGTTTTAATTCCACCGCGATGAGCGGCTAATAGTTTCTCTTTTAAGCCACCAATTGGTAATACTTCACCACGTAAGGTGATTTCACCCGTCATCGCCACATCAGCACGTACCGGGTTACCTGTAAGACTTGATACCAAACCTGTTACCATCGCGGCGCCAGCACTTGGTCCATCTTTTGGAGTTGCCCCCTCAGGTACGTGAACATGAATATCACGTTTTTCGTAAAAATCACTGTTAATACGAAATGCATCAGCGCGATTACGTACAACTGTCATAGCTGCTTGAATCGACTCTTGCATTACATCGCCTAGTGACCCGGTGTAGCTTAGTTTACCTTTGCCTGGTACTGCGGCACATTCGATGGTCAGCAAATCACCGCCCACTTCAGTCCACGCTAAACCTGTAACTTGGCCAATGCGATCGCCGTCTTCAGCTTTACCATAATCATAGCGCTGCACACCTAAGAAATCTTCAAGGTTGTCAGCGTTAATAGTGACTGTTTTAGTGCCTTTTTCAAGCAAGATATTCTTCACCGCTTTACGGCATAACTTAGATATTTCGCGTTCTAAGTTACGTACGCCCGCTTCACGGGTGTAATAACGAATAATGCCGATGATTGCACTGTCTTCGATGATTAATTCGCCATCTTTTAAGCCATTGCGTTTAACTTGTTTAACAATTAAATGCTCTTTGGCAATATTCAGCTTTTCATCTTCGGTATAACCCGATAACCGGATCACTTCCATCCGATCCAATAACGGACCAGGAATGTTAAAGCTGTTTGATGTAGCAACAAACATTACGTCAGATAAGTCATAATCGACTTCTAAGTAATGATCCGCAAAATGGCTATTTTGCTCAGGATCAAGTACTTCAAGCAGTGCCGATGCAGGATCGCCACGCATATCAGATGACATTTTATCGATTTCATCTAACAAGAATAATGGATTTTTAACGCCCACTTTACTCATGTTTTGAATCAACTTACCTGGCATTGAACCTATGTAAGTACGACGGTGACCACGAATTTCTGCTTCATCACGTACACCACCTAGTGCCATACGAATATACTTACGCCCTGTAGAGCGAGCAATCGATTGACCTAATGACGTTTTACCAACACCCGGTGGACCCACAAGGCACAAAATTGGCCCTTTGAGTTTATTGGTACGCTGTTGCACAGCGAGATATTCAATAATTCGTTCTTTGACTTTATCAAGACCGTGATGGTCGCTGTCTAAAATCTTTTGTGCGCCCGCTAAGTCTTTTTTCACTTTCGAACGTTTTTTCCATGGCACATTAATTAATGTGTCTATGTATGAACGCACAACCGTGGCTTCTGCCGACATCGGCGACATCATTTTAAGCTTAGCAAGTTCAGAGTTCGCTTTTTCTTGCGCGTCATTGCTCATACCTGATTCTTCAATGCGCTTTTTCAGTGCTTCGAATTCATCTGGTACGTCGTCAAGCTCGCCTAATTCTTTTTGAATGGCTTTCATTTGCTCATTGAGGTAATACTCACGTTGCGACTTTTCCATCTGCTTTTTAACGCGGGTACGAATTTTTTTCTCAACTTGCAGTAAATCAATTTCACCTTCCATCAACGCCATTAAATATTCAAGACGTTCTGTAACATTGGTGATTTCGAGTACTTTTTGCTTTTCAGGCACTTTCAGCGGCATGTGCGCTGCCATAGTATCGGCAAGGCGCGGCGCTTCATCAATGCCACTGACCGAGGTTAACACCTCTGGTGGTATTTTTTTATTTAGCTTTACATAGCCTTCAAACTGACTGATGGCACTGCGAATAAATACATCTTGCTCTTGCTCATCGATTTCTTCTGAACCAATAAACTGCGCATTAGCAACAAAAAAGTCTTCATTATCAATAAAGCTTTCTAGTTTTGCTCGCTGTGTGCCTTCAACCAGTACTTTGACTGTGCCATCAGGTAGTTTAAGCAATTGTAATACCGTGGCTATGGTACCAACACGGTAAATATCATCTTGCTCAGGCTCATCCACGGTCGCGTCTTTTTGCGCAACAAGGAAAATTTGTTTGTCTTTATCCATTGCCGCTTCAAGGCATTTTATTGATTTTTCACGGCCTACAAAAAGCGGGATCACCATGTGCGGATATACCACGACATCGCGCAGTGCTAGCACCGGGATTTCGACTCGATCTGTTCTCTCAAGCGTCATTATTTTTCTCTTCGCTCTTCATTTATTTTAAAGATTACTCAAGTATATGGGGATAACCTAAGTAAAGTTCAACAATTTAACGCAACTGGATTAAATAAATTATAAAAAAAGGAGCACTAGGCTCCTTTTTATTATCAAAATGAGTAAATTTTACTCAGACGCTGCTTTATCTTGGCTAGCGCTTTGATAAATCAAAATAGGATCTGATTCACCTTTGATCACGGTTTCGTCAATCACTACTTTGCTAACGTTTTCCATTGAAGGAAGTTCGTACATAGTATCAAGTAACACCGCTTCAACGATTGAACGAAGACCACGGGCACCTGTTTTACGCTCCATCGCTTTATGAGCGATAGCACGCAGTGCGTCATCACGGAATTCAAGTTCAACGTCTTCCATACCAAATAATGCGCCGTACTGTTTCGTTAAGGCGTTTTTAGGCTCATTTAATATTTGCACTAAAGCCGACTCATCGAGTTCAGTTAACGTTGCCACAACAGGTAAACGACCGATGAATTCTGGGATCAAACCATATTTCACTAAATCTTCTGGCTCAACATCTTTAAATGTTTCACTTAAAGAACGGCTCGCCGCAGATTCTTTTACGTTAACCCCAAAACCGATACCGGTATTTTTATGGCTACGCTGCTCGATCACTTTATCAAGACCAGAGAATGCACCACCACAGATGAATAAGATTTTAGAGGTGTCTACCTGTAAAAACTCTTGCTGTGGGTGTTTACGTCCGCCTTGTGGTGGCACAGATGCCACAGTACCTTCAATTAGTTTAAGCAGTGCTTGTTGCACGCCCTCACCAGATACATCACGAGTGATCGACGGATTATCAGATTTACGTGAAATCTTGTCAATCTCATCAATATAAACAATACCACGTTGCGCTTTTTCTACATCGTAATCACATTTTTGTAGCAACTTTTGAATGATGTTTTCAACATCTTCGCCCACATAACCAGCTTCAGTTAGTGTGGTTGCATCGGCCATTGTAAACGGCACATCTAATAAACGCGCTAACGTTTCAGCTAATAATGTTTTACCACTGCCGGTTGGGCCAATAAGTAAGATATTACTTTTGCCTAACTCAATATCCGTTTTACCGGTTTGATTACGCAAACGTTTGTAGTGATTGTAAACCGCTACTGACAGTACTTTTTTGGCGTGATCTTGACCAATAACATAATCATCTAAATGATTACGAATTTCTTTTGGTGCAGGCAGTTTATCAGAGGTATTGTGCTTTGGCGCAATGTCTTTGATCTCTTCCCTGATAATGTCGTTGCATAGCTCAACACATTCATCACAAATGTATACTGAAGGGCCAGCAATTAACTTACGAACTTCATGCTGGCTTTTGCCACAAAAAGAGCAGTATAACAATTTATTACTTTTGTCGCCGTCTGTAGGAGTGTCAGACATTCAGCTACCTCATCTTATTCGTTGGCTGCCAAACTACTTAGCAGCTATTTTAATACGCTTAACTATACCAAAAAATATTGGTTTTCACAGTGTAAACAGCTCAAGCTAGCACCGTTAGTTACCAGCTTGTATTTGTTACTTGCTGTCGCGACTAGTAAATACCGCATCAACTAAACCATAATCAACAGCTTGGCTGGCGCTCATGAAGTTATCACGGTCTGTATCTTTTGAAATCACATCTAATGGTTGGCCGGTATGCTCTGCCATTAAACGGTTTAGTTTATCTTTAATAGACAAAATTTCTTTGGCGTGTATTTCAAAATCAGATGCTTGACCTTGGAAACCGCCTAATGGTTGGTGGATCATCACGCGTGAATTAGGTAAACAATAACGTTTACCTTTTGCACCAGCAGTCAATAAAAATGCCCCCATGCTCGCCGCTTGGCCAACACAAATAGTGCTTACATCTGGTTTAATGAAATTCATAGTGTCATAAATCGCCATACCCGCAGTCACTGAACCGCCCGGCGAATTAATATATAAAAAGATATCTTTTTCTGGGTTTTCTGATTCTAAAAATAGCATTTGCGCTAAGATCAGATTAGCCATGTTGTCTTCAACTTGACCTGTTAAAAAAATGATTCGCTCTTTTAATAGTCTCGAATAAATATCATACGAGCGCTCGCCTTTCGCTGTTTGTTCAACAACCATAGGTACTAATGCATTGAGTGGATCTGTAATACCAGTGTTCATATTTATCTAATTCCTTATGCGCTTATACTTATCCTTATTATAAGGAAGCATAGTTATTTTTTGGCGAAATTGAAGGCCACAAACTAAAATGGCTCGGGCACACTGCATAATACAGAGTAACACGAGCCATTTAATCGTTAGCGAGGGCTTAAGTCAATGACTTATTAAGCACCTTGCTGTGGATTCATGATGTCATCAAATGCTTTTTCAACGTCAGTCACAGTTGCTTTAGCTAAAATAGCTTCAACAGCTTGCTCTTCCATTGCTACATTACGCATTTGTTGCATAAGTTGATCATTTGCTTTGTAATATTCTACAACTTCAGTTGGATCTTCGTATGCAGAAGCCACTGTTGCAATTAATGCTTCAACTTTTGAATCATCAACTTTGATCTCGTTCGCTTTAATTACTTCACCTAATAATAGGCCAGTCTTAACGCGTGTTACTGCTTGTTCATGGAACAATTCTGCTGGAAGCTCAGGCATGTTTTTAGCGTCGCCACCAAAACGTTGTGCAGCTTGTTGACGTAGTGCATCAATTTCTTGATCTACTAGGGCTTTAGGCACTTCGATTTCGTTGTTAGCTAAAAGACCTTTAATTGCTTGGTCTTTCACGTTAGCTTTAACCGCTTGGTCAAGTTCACGTGTCATGTTCTTTTTAACTTCTTCTTTAAGAGCGTCAACACCGCCTTCAGTTACACCAAACTTAGTTGCGAATTCTTCGCTAAGTTCAGGTAGCTCTTGCGCTTCAACTTTCTTCACTGTGATAGTGAATTGAGCTGCTTTGCCTTTAAGATTTTCAGCATGGTAATCTTCAGGGAAAGTTACGTCAGAAACAACTTCCTCGCCTGCTTTTTTACCTACGATGTTATCTTCAAAACCTGGGATCATACGACCTTGACCAAGTTCTAATGGGAAGTCTTCAGCTTTTCCGCCTTCAAATACTTCACCGTCGATAGTACCTACGAAATCAACCGTTACACGGTCTTTTTCGCCAGCAGCCACATCAACTTCAGCCCATGATGCATGTTGCTTACGAAGTGTTTCTAGCATGTTTGCTAAATCTTCATCAGTAACTGATACAGCTGGTTTTTCTACAGTAATTTTATCTAAACCTTGAACTTCAACTTCAGGGTAAACTTCAAATGTTGCTGAGAACTCTAAATCTTTACCCGCTTCAAGTGCTTTAGGAGCAAATGTTGGTGCGCCAGCTGGGTTAATTTTTTCAGAAACGATTGCTTCGATGTAATTACGTTGCATTAATTCACCAGCAACTTCCTGACGAACTGCGCCACCGTAACGTTTGTTGATTACAGACGTTGGTACTTTACCAGGACGGAAACCATCAATACGCTGGGTTTTAGACAGTTGTTGTAAGCGTTTTTTTACTTCGGTCTCAACGTTCTCTGCAGGAACGGTGATGGTCAGACGGCGCTCAAGGCCTTGAGTCGTCTCAACAGAAACTTGCATGATATACCTCAATCTTCAATTTTGGCGACTGTTCGCCTTCCTTACAAACACGGTAATCACTATGCGTTTTGGCACGTTTAAAGTCATTTAAGCGACTTATCAACCCCATCTTCACTATAAGATACCAATGCTGCTCTGCCCTTCGGGCACTATGTTAAACAATAGACGCGGCATTATAACCT
>NZ_JACJEQ010000038.1:0-32426 GCF_014164125.1 Pseudoalteromonas sp. SG44-8
ATTTATATTTTTAGCAATTGTACCCAGTAAGATTTTAAATAGATATCCATCCAAATACTTAAGTAAAGAACGAAGAGTACTTATTTACTTTGATTAAGTTACATTATAACATTACCGATACATTATAACAAAACACCGGAATGTTAATGATTTTACCTAACTTTAAAACTAGCCTGATCGCATCTATGGTCACCGTACTGTGTGCTTGTAACAGTGAAATTGATGATCTTGCAGATAAAAATGCTGGGCTGGCAGATAACCATGATCATATCGGAATCACCTCAACAGGGCGTTTAGCCATTAGTCATGCTGATACTGCAAACGTATCAATTTTCGATACTGATAATGACACGCTACTTGAAATGTTTAATACTGCAAATATTGTTAGCGGCTTATATGCAAGTCCTAACAATCGTTTTGCGGTACTTATACAACGCGCGGATAACTATGTAGAATTTATTGATGGTGGTTTATACCAAGAAGATCATGATGATCACCTGCATGATTACGAACAACTACCTTCCTTTTCAGGTTTTACATTAACAAATGATAAGCCAACTCATTTTGATATAAGCGAACAGCAAGCGGCACTGTTTTTTGATGGCAATATAGATGCGGGGATCCCAGCAAGCTTTGCTATTTTAACTGATACATCAATTGAAGATGGCGAAATACTTGCAGCTCATAGCTTTACTAATGCCATGCATGGTACAGCGCAAATTCGCGGTGAATCGGTAATAACAACTTATCGCAGCGAAGATATAACTAGCGTGCTGCCAAATTATGTTGAACAACTGCATATTCATGGTGATCACTTTCATCAAGAACAGCGGTTTGCAGTGGATTGCCCTGCACTACATGGCAGTGCGCAAAATCACCAGCATATCGCTTTTGGCTGTAGCGATGGTGTATTAGTTATAACTGAAAAAGGTGGTGTGTTTAACGCAGCCAAAGTAGCTAATCTCAACAGCTTTGCTGAAGGTACGCGTATTGGCACAATTAAAGCGAGTGAACACAGCGAACTATTTTTAGGTATTGCACAAAGTAAGCTTTTTTACACCATCGACCCAGCATCAGCTGAAATGACACAGCTTGCATGGCAACAAAATACTGAAAATACCGTATTAGCAAGTGCACTCGATAGGATTACTGGCGAGTTTTATGTGCTTGGAAGTGACGGTTTCTTGTCGGTGCTACATGCTGAAGATGATTGGCAAGTCAGTGCACGCTTTAAAGTACTCGAAAACCCAGCTGGTAACTATGCACTCGCTGCCTCTGCGGCCGACGATACTTTATATATCAGTGATGCAAACAACCAAACAGTATTAAGTATCGACACGCATGAGCAAACGACTAAAACTATTCTTAACCTTGATTTTATCCCTAATCAAATTACCTGGTTAGGTATAGCTGCTGAATCAAAACATGAACACTAATTAATTCAAGCAAATAACTTTCATAGCATTCCCTTGCTAATTCATTGCCAGCAAATTTACTTTGCTGGCTTTTTTGCTTTCATGCTGGCAATTCCATGATGAACCAACACAGCAACCGCACCGGCTAATACACCGAATAAACCATCGAACAGTAAAGGCGCAATAATCTCTCCCAGCGTACCTAAATTTGCTAGTGCAAACTCAGCAACAGCGATTTGCCAATGATGCAACACACTAATACCATGCACTAAAATTCCACCACCCACTAAAAACATCGCTACCGTACCTGCAAATGCTAAAAACGCCATTAAGCGTGGTGCTGCGGCTAATAAACCTTTACCTAATAATGCTTTAAAACGGTTTCCTGTTTGCTGTGCTTGGTTAAGCAAATACAAACCAGCATCATCGAGTTTTACAATCCCTGCCACTAACCCATAAACGCCTATGGTCATGATCACCGCAATAACACTTAAGACTAACGCTTGATTTAGTAGACTTGCACCCGCCACGGTGCCTAGAGTGATAACTATTATTTCTGCCGATAAAATAAAGTCGGTTCGAATAGCTCCTTTTACTTTTTGTTTTTCGTACTCAACTAAATCTAAATTTTCGATAGCATCTACATCATCATTTTTCGTAGCTGGTAATAACTTTTCGACTAACTTTTCAGCACCTTCAAAACACAAAAATAATCCACCAACCATTAATAAAGGTGTAATAAGCCAAGGTAGCCAAACACTTATTAATAACGCTGCAGGAACTAAAATTGCTTTATTTAAAAAGGAGCCTTTCGCTACCGCCCACACGACTGGTAGCTCACGATCGGCAGTGACTCCTGTCACTTGTTGCGCGTTTAAGGCTAAATCATCCCCTAACACACCCGCAGTTTTCTTCGTGGCGACTTTACTCATAGTGGCAATATCATCTAATAAAGTGGTGATATCGTCCAATAATGTCAATAGGTTAGTACCTGCCATCTCATTTCCTTTGCAGTTAAAAAATTTATAATAATCAACATAGCCTAAACAAGTATTTTCACCAAAGGTTAATTTTCGTTTGCTATGCTAGTTGCTAAACACACTTAGCCAAGGTACTTGTTTATGTATAAAATCCTATTAATTGCACTCGGTGTTATTAGCCTCAGTGCATGCACAGAACAATTAAATAGTCAGTCTTTCTCCTGCGATAGCCAACTAAGCGCCGTTATTACCAGTAATGATGAAGAAAGTGCCACGCTAAATTACAATCAAGTAGATCATTCGCTGACCAAACAAATCAGCGCCTCGGGCGCAAAATATACCAATGAAGATGTGCTGTTTTGGACCAAAGGGAATGAAGCAATGTTGATAATTGATGGCAACAAATATCATTGTAATTTAGAGTAATACAATCGCTCGCCAAACTTATAATTTATAAAAATACTGCTACACTCATAAATAATTAAGTATTTACGGGTTCACTATGCGCGCTATTGCTATTAAAACGAAACTAATTTTTGCCTTTGCCACAATTGGTTTTTTAATGCTCGCCAGCAGTAGTTTTTTTTACTGGTCATTAGGACAAATTAATCACGCCACTTCGGATATAGAAACTTTAGCTGTACCTGTACAACAGCAAAGTCATGCCTTGCGGTTATCGCTGTTATCAATCACCAAATTTAATGCTGTTGCATACAGCCAAACAAGTAAAGCCAGTTTGCAACAGCAGCAACAGAGCACTCATGAAGAACAAACTTTATTTAAAACCAAGCTAGAAGAATTAAGCTCTCAGCTGCACGACCAACCACAAATGCTGCAATTACTATCACAAATAACACAACGTTATCAAAAGTTTAGTGACACTAGCGCAACAATGTTTAACACCAAACAACAAGGCCTAACAGCAGCAACTCAGGTTACCTTATTAGCAAATGATTACGCTAACAATCTCGCTGATTTAAGTAATGGCTTACTTGATTTAGAACTAATCGAAGTAACACCGGCGCAACATTCGTTATTAGCCGCTATTGTTGGTACCGCGACCCGCATTGACGACTTGCTATTCACTTTAGGCAATAATGTTAAGAGCATCAACCACATTAGCTCCCTACAAACACTCACAGAGCACCAACAAGATACCGCTTTTTTATTAGACAATATCCAATCTAATTTTACATACCTACAACAGCAAGCGAGTGAGTTAAAAAATCAAACAAATTTCAGCAACCTAAAAGACCTTCTCAGCTTAATTAATCAACAGTTGGCAACACTGTACCAGCAACAAAGTACTCTTTTGACCAGTAAAGTTGCGACCGAGCAAGCCTTTGCTGTATTCCAGCAACAGTTTCAACTTACCGAGCAGCTCATTATTGAGTTAAATCATTTAGCCGATAAACGCTTTGATACCTTGCAGGCAGATGCTCAGTCGGTGATCACTACCGGTTCGCGACTCGCGATTATTATAAGTTTAGTGCTTATTTCATTTGCAGCCTTGATCTGCTTTTTAACCACCAAAGCAATGTTAAAACCACTAAATGCTGTAAATAAAGCACTATCACGTATCGCTTCTGGGGATTTATCGAAACGTACAAAGCCCCATAATGATGATGAATTTGGTGTACTTTTAAACAATATCAATCAATTAAGCGATGATCTAAGTACATTACTAAGTGCGATAAGTGATAACGCCCACACCTTAGATCAATCAGCAATTCAAACCAGTGCACAAGGCCAACATATGACCGAAGCAGCACAGCAGCAATTAGATCGTATTGCAGAGGCCGACTCGGTGGCGCATAGCATGCATAGTAATTCCCAAGCGGTCTGTGAACGAGCTGATAACACCTCTAATGAAGTTGCTAATGCTTCGCAGTTTGCCCATGATGTAAACCAGATTGCTGATCGTAACAGCCAGCGTATCGCAGCGTTGCTTACTCGACTTGATCAAGCAGTACAAAGTACTAATGAGCTAACCCAGCACACACAATTAATTGGCGCGATCGTGGATACAATTAGTAGTATTGCTGAGCAAACTAATTTGCTTGCGCTCAATGCTGCAATTGAAGCTGCTCGTGCAGGAGAAAATGGCCGAGGCTTTGCTGTTGTGGCAGATGAAGTACGCTCTTTAGCTGCACGAACGCAAAACTCGACTAGCGAAATACATACAATGATCCAAACACTGCAACATCAGGCCAACACTGCTCATCATGAAATTAACGATGGGCAACAACAAGCAAAAGAATGTGTAGCAAATAGTAGTGAATTAAACCAAGCCGTGGATAAAATACAAAGTACCTTAGTGACAATTAACCAAATGAGTATGCAAATTGCCAGTTCATCACATCACCAGCTTGATAACAGCAATGAAATAAAACAGATTATGGCGCAGGTAACGGTGCAAGCACAAACGAATGCCGAACATGCAAAGTCTCTCGCCAACCAAAGTGAAGACGTTAACCAACTCGCTCACTCATTAACCAGCGCGGTAGAAAGGTTTAAGTTCTAACTCTGAATATAAAATCCATCTGCAGCTATTGTGATAATGATAAATACACGCCACAGAAATAACGTTGCAGTGGCGTGTAGCAGCTTATTTATTATTTTGCTCCGCGATAAACTCCCTAATGTATTTATCAAATAGTGCCGCTGGCAGTGGTTTGCTGTATAAAAAACCTTGAATATAATCACAATTTAGAGCATTTAAAAAAGCCAGCTGTGCAAAGGTTTCAACTCCTTCGGCAACAACTTTGAGCTGTAGGTTACTAGCCATTGAAATTATTGCACTGACCATCGCACAATCTTCAAGCTCATCGGGTAAGTCTTTTATAAACTCCCGATCTATTTTTAACTTACTCAGCGGAAAACGCTTTAAATAGCTCAACGACGAGTAACCGGTGCCAAAGTCATCAATTGCTAAACCCACGCCGGTTGCCCGTAATGCTTGCAACTGCTGCAAAATATTTGAGCTATTATCAGCAAGTAGCGTTTCTGTAATTTCAAGGGTTAAACACTGAGCTGATAACTGCGTTTCCTGTAGAACACTTTTAACTAACGCTTCAATATCTTGGCGAATAAATTGCACGCTAGACATATTTACCGTAACAAAAAACTGATCACCGAAACTGCTACACCACTTAGCAGCTTCGCGGCATGCTTCTCTGAGTACCCACTCACCAATTGGAATGATTAATCCTAACTCTTCACATACAGGAATGAATTGTGCCGGCGACACATCGCCAAGCTCCGCACTATGCCATCGCAATAAAGCTTCACAACCGACCGTTTTTTTATCGTGGCTAATAATTGGCTGAAAATAAACGGTAAACTCGTTATTACTAAGCGCTTTATGAAGAGCATTTTCGAGCCTACTGCGAGCAGTCGCTTGTTCATGCAAGCCACTGGTAAAGAACTCAAAGCAGTTTCGCCCTTGTGCTTTAGCTTTGTACATGGCGCTATCAGCATTACGTAATAATATTTTGCGATCGACTCCATCGTCGGGGAAAATAGTGATCCCCATACTGCCGGATACAAATACATCTTGCTCACCAATTTTAAATGAAGAACTAAGCGCCAGCAGAGTTTTTGTAGCTAGTCGCTCAATATCTGCTAACGTATTGATCCCTGGCAGTAATAGCGCAAACTCATCGCCACCTAAACGGGCAACTACATCAGAGCTGCGCATACATGCTTTAAGCCTTTTGGCAGCCTCAAGTAATAGTAAATCACCACTATTATGCCCTAGGGTATCGTTAACGCTTTTAAACCGATCTAAATCAATAAAACAAATTGCCAAACGCTTATTATCAGCTGTCGCACGGATCATTTCTTGATCTAGCTTGCTATTATAATGATAGCGATTTGCCAAACCCGTTAAGGTATCAAAATTAGTTTGTAGCCACATTTCCTGTTCATTTTCTTTGCGTAAAGAAATGTCGTTAAATAAGGCAACATAAACTTCAATGTCTTTTTCCTCGTCAAATACTACCGAAATATTGACCCAGCTCGGATAAATACTACCATCTTTGCGGCGGTTCCATATTTCACCTTCCCAATGCCCTACCTCATTTAAACGTCGATATAACACTTTAAAAAACGATGGTTTATGATGGCCCGAATTTAATATTGCAGGTGTTTTACCAAGCACATCTTGTTCTTGATAACCGGTGATCTGTGTGAAGGCTTTATTTACAGCTTGAATTTCATTATCACGATTAGAAACCAAAATACCTTCATTAGTTGTCGAAAATACCGTGCTCGCGAGTCGTTGCTGCTGGCGTGCTTTTAATTTTAAAGTGATATCACGAATTAAGTGTATTTCACCAATTTTGCTATTTTTTTCGTCAATAACTGCGGTTACTCGTGCCTCTCCCCAAAATACCTCTTTAGCTCCGTGAAATTGACACTCACTATCAACCCCAACTACTCCTTTCGGGCACTCAGTAAATGAGTAAATATTTTTATCTTCCAGTGGCTCGCCTGCCGTTAACTTTTGCACAGCCGCAGTATTAGCTGTAATGACCCTATGTTCGACATCCGTGTAAACGAGCAGATCATCAATACTATTGAAAATCGCTTTTAGCGTCGCACTGTCTTTTTGCGCCGATTTTTTAGCTCGGCGTAATCGCAAAGCTAACATGGTTAAAGTCGCTAACAGTATTATTAGTACAGAAATAGATATTAGCGCTAACAGCAATTGATCGGTGCGTTTTTGTTCTATTTCATTAGTTTGAATGGCAACCAATTGTTCAAGATTTTCTTGATAATGCCAAAGCGCTTTTTCAAGGTTACGTTGAGATGAAATATCATGTATGACAGAAAATAAAAAATCTTTATTTTCAATTGTAAATGGGGCTGAATAAACGCTAACGGTACGTGTTTCACCGCTCGCTAATCGGTGTTTGAAAACAAAATAGTTTTGCCCTTTAGTCAGAGCCGCTTGGCGCTCCTGTGCAACTTGTTGCTCAGTAAATATATTAATTTGCTGGATACGCATTGTTTGCAATTGCGCAATACTGTAACCATAAAATGCAGCCGCTGCTTTATTAGCAAATTTAATTTCACCCGTTTGCGGTTCTACCACTAACATCACGGCACTGTGCTCATTAAAAAGCGGCATATTGATCACGGAATCTAATGATTGTGATTGCTTAGCACTTACTTGATCTACAAAGGTAATTACACAGCAAATAATAACAGCCTTGATAAATGTTTTTACGATAAGCCCACCCATTAATCAAAAACTCATTTCAAACATTTGTCCTAAACTATAGCTTACTCACCTTATAATGTAACAAAAATGATCGCTTAAATGCGCTCTAAAAACACCTCATTAATTCGCTTAACGTCTTTATTTAAGTATAATGCCAACAGTCTTTTAAGCTTTAAAGCGGCCCACAATGAAATACAAAGATCTACGTGATTTTATCGATTTATTAGAAAAAAAAGGTGAACTGAAGCGTATTCACCAAGAAGTTGATCCTTATCTTGAAATGACCGAAATTGCCGACCGCACATTACGTGCTAAGGGACCCGCTTTATTGTTTGAAAACCCTAAAGGTTATGATATCCCCGTGCTAGCTAACTTATTTGGTACACCAGAGCGTGTTGCCATGGGAATGGGTAAAGAACACGTTAGCGAACTACGAGAAGTCGGTAAGTTACTGGCATTTTTAAAAGAGCCAGAGCCACCAAAAGGCATTAGAGAAGCATTTAGCCAAATTCCAGTGTTTAAGCAAGTATTAAATATGCCTGCCAAAGAAGTTAAAAAAGCGCCTTGTCAGCAAGTTATTCTAGAAGGCGATGATGTTGATTTAACTAAGCTGCCAATTCAACACTGCTGGCCTGGTGATGTGGCTCCATTAATCACTTGGGGTTTAACCGTCACCAAAGGGCCTTTCAAAAAACGCCAAAACTTAGGTATTTACCGCCAACAATTACTCGGTAAAAATAAAATCATTATGCGCTGGTTATCACACCGTGGCGGTGCTCTCGATTTTCAAGAATGGTGTAAAGAAAACCCAGGCCAACCTTATCCGGTATCGGTAGCATTGGGTGCTGATCCGGCGACAATCCTAGGTGCCGTCACGCCAGTGCCAGATACCTTGAGTGAATACGCCTTTGCCGGCTTGCTACGTGGTAGCAAAACAGAAGTAGTTAAGTCGATATCCAATGATTTACAAGTTCCAGCCAGTGCTGAAATAGTTCTTGAAGGCTATATAATGCCGGGCGAAATGGCACCTGAAGGCCCTTATGGCGATCACACGGGTTATTACAATGAGGTTGATAACTTCCCTGTTATGACCGTGACCCACATGACACATCGTAAAGATCCTATTTATCACAGCACTTTTACTGGTCGTCCACCAGATGAGCCGGCAATTTTAGGGGTCGCACTCAATGAAGTCTTCGTGCCTATTTTGCAAAAGCAATTTCCTGAGATAGTCGATTTTTATCTACCGCCAGAAGGCTGTTCATATCGTATGGCGATAGTGACAATGAAAAAACAATACCCAGGTCATGCCAAGCGCGTGATGATGGGGGTATGGTCGTTCTTGCGTCAGTTTATGTACACAAAGTTTGTCATTGTCTGTGATGATGACGTTAACGCACGTGATTGGAATGACGTGATCTGGGCGATTACTACACGTATGGATCCCGCCCGCGACACGACTCTAATTGAAAACACACCGATTGATTATTTAGACTTTGCATCACCGGTTTCAGGTCTTGGTTCAAAAATGGGTATGGATGCCACTAATAAATGGCCCGGCGAAACCACTCGTGAGTGGGGCGAACCCATTGTGATGGATCAAGCGACTAAAGATCGCGTCGATGAAATCTGGCAAAGCTTAGATATTCTTTAACAGCTCTTTTAGAGGCTATAAACTCACTATGCGGATATGTTATTATTGTTCAAATAAAGTGCGTATCCGCTAATTTAAGGTAAAACATGCAAACATTACACGCTGAAGTTGTCGCTATCAGCCCACTCACTGAATTTGTTCACAAAGTAATTTTAAAACCTGTTGAAAGCGTCACCTTTGAAGCTGGCCAATATTTGCAAGTAGTGCTTGGCGAAAAAGACAAGCGCGCGTTTTCAATTGCCAGCCGCCCTTCACAGTCTGATGAGCTAGAACTCCATATTGGCGCATCTGCAGTTGATTCATATGCAATGCAAACTTTAGAGCATCTTCGCCAAGCCCATGCTGAGAAAACTCAGGTGTTGATTGAAGCTGGCTTAGGCATTTCACAGTTGCGTCTCCAATGCGAACGTCCAATTATTTTACTCGCTGGCGGCACTGGGTTTTCATACGCAAAATCTATGGCTGATCATTTAAGTGAAATCGGTTGTGAGCGTCCGGTATTGTTCTATTGGGGTGTGCGTGAAGAGTCAGCCTTGTATGCGCATACTGAAATGCAAACATGGGCCGATAGCCGTGAAAACTTTACCTTTATACCCGTAGTTGAAAACCCAACAGCTAGCTGGACAGGCCACACAGGCTACGTACATAAAGCGGTGATGGACGATATCGTATCGCTTGCCCCATATGATATTTACATGGCAGGGCGTTTTGACATGATAGGTATTGTGCGCGATGATTTCCTAGCACATGGTGCAATTCGCGAGAACATGTTCGCCGATGCATTTGCATTTATAAAATAGTATAACCAGAGTAACCAGCTTAATTTTTATCCGTAAGCTGGTTACTGACACTCCCTGACAGCCCGCTATGATTTACTTAGCTCTTCTTAAACAAGGAGAACTATGATGACCACAAATTTAATCGAAGTTGTAAATTTCAAACTAAAGACTGATACAAACTTAGCGCAGTTCCACATCGCTAATAATGATTTTCAGCGTTATATTGATAACCAATCAGGCGTACTTTACCGCTCCCTTGCTAAACAAGCCGATACCCAGCAATATAGTAGTATCATTTATTTTGCTACGGTTGCTGATGCCCAAAAACTGCGTGATACATTTTTTGATAATGCTATTTGCCAACAGTACACTTCTCTCATTGCAAAAGAATCGATAAAGCTGGATCGTTTTGAAGTGCTTAGCCAAACAGCTTGCCAACAAAGCTAACACTGTATTTTTGAAAACAAGGATAACCAATGCACAAATCAGAGCGGCTATTTCAATTAGTAAACATACTTAAAAGTCGCCGCTTTGCGATCACTGCAAACGAACTTGCCAATAAATTACAGGTATCTCAGCGAACAATTTATCGCGATATTCAGCACTTACAGGGCTCGGGCGTGCCCGTTGAAGGTGAGGCAGGCACTGGCTATTTAATTACCGATTACGATCTACCACCGATGATGTTTACTCTTGAGGAGCTACAAGCACTGTTGTTAGGTAGTAAAATGGTCAGTGCTTGGACTGATCCACAGTTAGCGGCGAATGCCCAAGCTGCAATGACTAAAATTAATGCAGTGTTACCTGACAAGTTAAAGCAACGCGTTGCAGAGCTGCCGTATTTAGTCTCTGCATTTCATCACGATAAAAGCCACCAAACGACCACTTTGATACTTCGTAAAGCCATCACTAATAAAACCTGCATTGAATTTCATTATCTGGATGTAAACCAACGACCAACTCAGCGTATTGTCGACCCTTTAGGACTGGTATATTGGGGAGCAAAGTGGACTCTTATCGCTTATTGTCAGTTGCGCAGTGACTACCGAGAGTTTCGCTTAGATCGTATTCAAAGCATTATTCCACTCGCCAAGGCATTTGATACTAATTCACAAAAAAGCTTAGCGCATTATATGGAGTTAGTGAAAGCCAAATACCAAACTCACTCTGATGGTCTGGCTCATAATTAAATTTAGCTGTGATTGTTGTTACCTATCAGCGCAATCAACATAAACAATTTCACAAACGGCCAATCCTTAACCATACTTTGTATAACTCATTAATTGGGAGAGACCCAAATGTTAAACACCAAAGTAAAAGATTTTATGCAGCGCAAGTTACCGCATATAACCCCTGAAACCGAGATGACCACAGCAATTGCAGAACTACAAAAATTCAAACTACTGGGAGCGCCAGTGTTTGATGATAATAAATGTTTAGTGGGCTTTATTTCTGAGCAAGAACTGCTAAAACCGTTAATGCAAAATAGTTATTTTTGTGACGGTGTGGTTAAGGTTTCACAACTGATGCAAACCGAGGTTGTAACCGTCAACGGCGACACCAACATAATGGAACTTGCAGAGCAAATGAAAACCGGTAAGCCGAAAAACTACCCTGTTGTAGAAGGCACTACGGTCATAGGCATGATAGGCCGTAGTGATATTCTTAAAGCCATGTTTGATAACTACCTAAGCTGCCAGCAATAATGTGTTTTTCAAGCAATACCTGACGCTAAGCGAACAAGGCATTGCCATTTGTTTAATGTGCGTTAATTAAGCTAGGGGTGCTCCGTAATATTTATAACCGCCGCATCTTTGGCTTTTATTAATACTGCGCAGTTTTTATCTGATGGTGCTAACGTCACTTTAACAACGTCACTCAACGTCAAATCGTTTACTCTATTTGCGCATCTTAGCGCTATTTCACCAATCTGCTCAGCATTCATTGAAATTGTAAAATTGAGTTTTAGAGGCTGATATACCCAACTTTGCCCTTTAAGCATTGTTTGTTGTAACTTAAACTCTTTATCACTTGATAGACTCTCATTTATAGGCTGCTGTAAAAAATCCATGCTTTGTTCGCTAATTTCAACATTCTCTAATTGAGTCATTGCCTTAATAGCTTGCCCAGCATTAAAAAACTGATTTTTATATAAGTGCCAACTATATAAATTTTGTAGTGTTTTAGAGGCAAGTGATGGTGGTAAGTCTGTATGAAGATAGCCTGCTCTTTCGATACTTTGACCGTAGTTATCCCACTCTTTTTGCGCGTAATAATAGCGACCTTGAATCCAATAAAGTAAAGCCTGCTCTTGTAAGTTTTTGGCATTATCTGATGACATATCGGTCAATAATTTTTCGACTTCAGCGAACCGCTGCTGAGAAAGCAGCTCACTTGCTTGCTCGTAACGAGTATAAAAACCGGGCGTAACAGCGTATCTACCAATACCAATCCCTTCCTTAGTCAAGCGAAGTAACAGCGTTTGCCCAGACGCAATACTGCCTTGCCCATCTGTTGCTGGCGAAAACTCAAGCTTTTCAAAGTATTTTTTTGTACGTGCAGTAAAATATTCTTTATCAGAAATATCGATAATATCAATATCTCTCACTTTACCATCGATATCAATTACATAACTTACGTAAGCCCAGCCTTCTAAACGAGTGGCGCTTTGAGTTTTATTTAGCGTATTGTGATTATTAATAAGTTTCGCAGGTATGAATGATTCAGCCTTTACAAAATAACTATTTGCTAAAATCGAAAGAGTAAAAAATATCGTGAAAAATTTCATAGTCAGGTCCTTTAAGGGAATTACATCCTTACTTTATTTAGAAGCGCCATTCTTCTAGTGCAATAAATGTTTTTCTTTCCTGTTGATATTGCAAAAATGCGCTAGATAGCGCATTTCAATCATAAAACTTAAATTAATAAGTAGACGAGGCTTTTAGATCTCGTAAGGCTTGTTTTTCTGCATCGCTTAAATATGCAATCTCAAGCGCATTAACTTGCGCCTTTTCCATATCAACCTGAGTCAGTCCTGCAGCAGGTCCTGCAACCATGTATTCATGTTCAATTTCGATGCCTTCCACTGCGGGATCATCGGTATTAATACACGCTAAAATACCATGATCTAAGAAGCGCTTCAGTGGATGCACATCTAAACTGGCTACTGTGCTGGTTTGCACGTTACTAGTTAGGCACGATTCAATACCTATGCGTTTATCACGTAGGTAGTCCATTAGCTTGGCATCTTCAATAGCTTTGACACCATGGCCAATACGCTCAGCACCTAGCTCATTGATTGCTTGCCAAATACTGGCAGCTCCCAGAGCTTCACCGGCGTGAATCGTTGCGCTAAGGTAAGCATCACGTACTTGCTTAAAGTGATCGACAAATAACTCGCCCGGAAAGCCAATTTCATCACCAGCTAAGTCCACTGCAACTAAATCATTTTTAAACGCGAGTAAGGCATCTAACTCTTGCTGGCAAACTTTAGTGCCATAAGTACGTGATAATATACCAATCAGGTTAGCTTTAACCGTGCTACTTTGAGTCGCACTTTTAATACCATCAACTACAGCTTCAACCACACCTTGTGGATGTAAGCCTTGGCTTTGTGCCATGTAGTAAGGGCTAAAACGCAGCTCTACATAATCAAGACCTTGTGCTTGCGCATCTTCAATATTTTCGATAGCAATACGCCGACACGCATCGTAATCACCCAATACCGTGACGCCCCAGTCAAGCTTTTGTAAAAAGGCCATTAAGTTAGGCTCAGGATCGATAACTTGCACATGCGGTATTAAGTCTGCAACATTATCAGCAGGCAGCTTAATATTGAACTGACGACCTAAATCAAGAATAGTTTGCGCGCGGACATTGCCATCTAAATGGCGATGGATATCTAGCAAAGGGAGTTTTTTATTGATCATAATTAGCACTCAGTTCAGTTAATTTGCGCGGATCATACGCACTTAAATCGGTAATTCAAGTTTAGATGATTTTGTTTGTATTATTGAGGTCATTTGTCAGCCCCGCTCGATAAAAGTACTAAAAATTAATCAGTACTCTGTTGTAGGTAATGCCATATGGTTTTAAATAGCTTTTCGGCATCGATTGGTTTTGTTAAATAGCCATCCATACCAGCTGCGAGAGCTTTTTTAACATCATCATCATGAGCATTTGCTGACAGAGCAATAATAGGAAGCTGATGTATAAATAGCTCATCACGAATCACTTTAGTGGCTTGCAAACCATCCATATTAGGCATTTGAATATCCATAAGCACTAAATCATAACGGGTTTCAGAGACCTTCTCAATGGCTTCAAAACCGTCACTGGCAACATCAGCAATACACCCTTTGGTTTTTAATATAGCGGTAGCAACATGTTGGTTTAGCGGATTATCTTCCACCAATAGGATCTTAAATTCAGCAAGCGATAAAGTACTCGTGTCAATCTCAGCAAAGAGAGGCTCTAATTGCTCGGCTTTAGTGAGAGGCGAGATACGTGGTAAGGTAAAAGTGAAAGTTGAACCTTGTCCTTCCTCACTTACTAAACTAATATTTCCTCCCATCAATTCAACCAACTTTTTGCAAATACTTAACCCCAAACCTGTACCGCCGAACTGTCGCGAGGTAGAGCTATCGGCTTGTGCAAATGGTTGAAAAAGTTGCTGTTGAGCTACTTGGCTAATACCAATACCAGTATCACTGACACTAAAGTAAGTGACGTCTTGCTGCTGCCATACTTTGAGTGTGATTGTGCCTGTAGCGGTAAACTTAATCGCATTATTTAATAAATTTAGCAAGACCTGCTTTAAACGTATTGGGTCGCTATCTAGCTGTAGATCTGCGCTGTTATCTAGTTCTAATATTAATTTCAGCGACTTAATATCAACGTCGAATTGCACCAAATTAACTAATTCATCAATAAGCTGATTTAGCTCGATAGGCTCTTGTATTAAATCGAGTTTGCCAGCTTCCATTTTAGAGAAATCGAGTACATCATTTAATACTCGCAGCAACACACTCAGCGCACCATCAGCTTGTTCAATATAATGGCGGGCTTGTTGCCAATCTTGCTGCTGCAACGCTAAATAATGCAGACCTTTAATGCCATTGATCGGAGTACGTACTTCGTGACTCATATTCGCTAAAAACTGGCTTTTGATTTGACTTGCTTCATCTGCTTTTTGTTTTTCTTGACGCAACACTCGTGTTTGTTGAGCAACTTGCTCGCGCACCTGAATATTGGTGCCGGTCACTGAGATTAAAAAAGTGATCAGTAACCAAACAAATAACATCCCTAATATTTGTGCAAACCAGTACATTATCCATGACGTTTGTGTTGTTGGCTCAAATAGCTGAACTTGCCAAACTCGCTGCCCAATAACTAACTGGTATTCACTCAGCAGTTTGCTATCGGTGCGAGATGCACGGTAGATTAGTTGCCGCTGCTGCGCATCAGTCACATCGTAGAAGTGCATACTTACTTGACTACGATGATTAAACTGCAAAGTATCAGCCAAGCGCGCTAAGTTAATAACGCCAACCACAAAGCCCCTAAAATCACCTTGAATATCTAAGTCACCAAAAACCGGAAAGAAAAACAATACCCCAGTATCATCATTGTTGCTTTGTACAAGCTTCATCGGTTCGCTAATAATCAACTCATTCAATGCTTTTGACATCATCATCACATTACGGATTTGCGCATTTGAGGCTAAATCAAAACCTACTACCTCTTCATTACCCAACATCGGATGTACATACTGTACAGGGTAATAACTGTCCCGTTTCGTCACACTCTGCCATTGTTGCTCGGGTGATTGCTCTTTTATATAAAATTCATTAAAGCCTTCTAGACGAATTTGTTGTTGGTATTGAGCAACCGTTGATAACGGTACATTTGGCACCCATTCTAGGGCAAGTACTTCATTGCTATAATCAAGTTGAGTTGTAGTAAAACGCTTAAATTCAGCGTAACTGACTTCATCACTACTGGCAAAAAAAGTAGAAAGCAGAGCTAAATGCGCCGATACCTCATCTAATTTATGATTTATTTCCAACCGCACTTCAGCTACTTTTGCTTCTTGCTTTTGAATATCTTTGTCTTTTTTCACACTTGCCGCAGCATAAAAGCTAATACTTATAACGACATAAATAAGGATTGAAGGTAAAATTACTTGTAAGCGATGACGCATCTGCTCGTAATTAAAAGCCGCCAATATTAACGGTGTAAAAATTAACACCCCAATACTGTCGCCAATCCACCACGCCACAAAGTTATCAAAAGCGGTATGTACCGGTATTATATTATTGGACACCAATAAGCTAGTGCCTATCGCTGCAGCAATCACACAGCAAGCAGGCCCTGCAATGATCAAGCTTTGTACACTGTGTTTTAAAGAGGATAAGTCTAGCGGAGCTTTAATTATTTTAACGATGCAATAGCAGCCTACCCAGGCCTGCAAAACGGCTGCAAAAGAGACAGCTAAAGCTTGTAAGAAAACCTGCCAATGCAGAATATCAGCAACACGATCGAGATGAATCATATTGGTGAGTAAAGCACCGAGCAAAACCCCAACTAAGGCGCGTCGCCCGCACAATAAAAACCCTGCAAGGGCAATGCCTGATGGTGGCCACGAAGCCACTGCATAACCATCAATAGCGAGCAGCGAATTACTGAAAAACCCAGTAATAAAATAAGCAAAAGTTAAACCAAACGTCAGAGTAAATATATTTTGCAATGCTCTGGCGCTCCTATTCAGGCCTCAACTAACTGTAATTACAAATAAAGGTCGAGTGCTTTTTGTGGTTGTGCGCTTTTACTATAACTAAGCTGTGCTTGTACTAAATATTCTTTGCTGTTCTCTGTGTTTAACGCTTTATCGAACACCCGAGCAGCAAGCTCATACTCACCATGAGCATTAGCTAAGCATGCAAGTGCCAGTAACAATGCTTGATTATCCGGCTCTTTTTTTAAAGTATCTTGTAAACTCGCCTGTAACTTTAATGCGTCTCCAGGGGCGGACACTTTTAATATATGTGCAAGCTCAATATGCTGCTCTGGTTTTTTCAGCATTTTAAGTAAACTTAATTCAATCTCATTTAAACGCCCAGCTTTTGCCATCGCAGCTAAGTAACAGCTATGCGCTTTTACTTTTACGTTTTTAGATAGTTGCTGATACTTATCGGTTAATTGCGATTCTGGCTGTGCCATAAAGTAGGTGGTTAATAATATCGACCATTGGCTATCTGTTAACGCTTTTTTACTTAGTAAACGCGGCATAAACTGCTCAAGCGCAGTCCATTTTTGCTGTTGCACAAGTACTTCGGCATACAATTTCAGCTCCAGCGCGGTGGCTTTTTTAGCTTCCGCTAACGCTTTTAATTCACTGCTTACTGTGCTGCAATCACCACTGGCTAACCAGAGTTTAGCCGCTTTTAGTTGGTTTGCTGGCGATATTTTCTCAAGTAATCCAATCGCTTTGCTTGTGTCATTATTTTGTAAAGCCGCTTTAGCTAGTAACGCATAGCGCACATCTTGCCAATTATCAGCCACGCTATTGTTTCCCAATGCCAGTTCTAGCTGCTCGCTATCACCATTAATTAAGCTCCATACACCTTGCTCAATCGCCGCTTGTTTACGCTCTTCACTGCGGGCAAAAAAACGATGGCGAGTATTGCTGTATAAAGACAAAATATAACGAATAAGCTTATAAGTTAAATACAAACCCAGCGCGATAACCAAAATGGTCGCGCAAAAAGCGACGATAGACCCTTCAATAGTAGTTTGATTAAACGAAATTAATACATAACCCACTTCACCTATTAACATAGGCGATAAAGCAAGTAATACAGCAACTGCTATAATAACCAATATTAAGCGGATCATTTTGCCCACTCCTTGATCTGCTCAGTACTTTGCAAAGTGATAGCTGGACTAAAGTTTAACTGCTCTTTGCTCAACTCCTGCAGCGCTTTAAGCGTACTTTTAGTTAGTGCTTCATCATGTTGGAAATAATCTTTTACTAATACTTCGGCTTGACTCAGAGCAGTAAAATAAATACTGGCTTGTTTAGTCAAAAGCGCATCTTGAGCTTGCGATAAATATAAACTTAATCGCTGTTGGATCAAATGACGCTCGTACTCTGTCAATAAAGGTTCAATAGCGATATCTTCACGTTGGCGAATTTTAATAAAGTTATCTTTAAATTGCTGCCACGAATTAGCTAAATTTTGCTGCCAATCACTAACGTTTTCGCTCAATACATGTTGCTCTTTTTGATCTACTTCTTGTGGTAATGCCACCGCATTGAAAACGAGCTTATCTACTTGCCCAAGTACACCGTGCAGCTTTAAATAAATTGCTTCTATTGCAACCGGCTCAACAGTGCTAAGCGCTTGCAAATCTTGATATATTGCTTGGCGAATAGCGCCAGTTCCTGGATGCTCTGCTAATAACGTATCTAATCGAGTTAATACTGCCGCCGCTCCATTATAATCATGCTCAGCCCACAGTTTAAACTCAGCCATACGCTGCAAACTAGTCACCTCTTGTGGATTAAGACTATATGTTTGTTGCTCTGCACGCTGCAAGGCGGCTGCTAATTGTTTTGCCGTGTTATCTGCATTTTCAGCTAAGCTAGCAGCAACTTTTTGCTCACTATTAAACAGCGCTTGTTGCAAGGTTTGCTGCGCAACTTTCACTGCTTGCAGCTCTTTACTGAGTAATTGGTTGTCAGCTGATAACTGATTAACTAACAAATTTGCTTGCTGTTGTGTATGAAGTTTTTGGTAAAACTGAAAACCAACACCAGAGGCCACAATCAACGAGATAAGTAATGCTAAGCTGCCAGTTTTACTTATTTTTTGTTTGTTGTTTTGGTTCGTTTCTTGTTTCATAGCAAAGTCTTTTTTTGTTGCCGAAGGAGAGTCTGCAACCTTAGCACTCGCCTTGGTTGAACTGCTTGGCGTTGCTTTAGGGTCAGCAAGCTGTGATGTTGGCTTTGTATCTTCACTCATAATGTTACCTTCGCTAATACAAGTAAACATAGCGCTATCGCTTGCACCTGCAGCAATGTGTATATTTGCCGAGTCAATCTGTTGCGCCGCAAGGTATTCACTAATGCGAGCACTGGCAACATAAAACTGGCACTGTCTGATCCACTCTAATTGTTTTGCGCCCAGTTCACGAAAAATCGCATCAACTGCCGCATTACTTGTTATGACTATACCTTTAACATCAAGGCTTTGCCAGTGGTCTAGCCAGTCAGTTGCATTACCTTCTACAGGGCCTCGTTGATAAACCACTAAATTATTTAAAAATGCCCCACGTTGCTTTAAGTTTTTTGCAATCGTTGCTCGGCCATCTTTACCTTTGACCAACACTATATTTAGACCATCAACTTGCTGTAATGATTTTAAAGCCAGTAATCCTTCAGAATCATGCAGTTTAGGCACGGCTGCTCGTACGCCAAATGCCTGCCAAATGGCTTCTGCCGTTTGTTCACCTACGGCATAAAATTGCGCTTTAGTATTGATATCGGGTTTAAGTGCCAACAATGCTTTGACAGCATCTTGGGAGATAAAAATAATTTTATCTGCATTCAGTAAAGGGGTCAGTTGAGTATTATCTGGGGTTAAGTAATCAATTTTCAAAACCGGAAATAAAGTCGCCTGATAACCCCCTTGCGACAGTTGCTCTGCAAGGTCGGCGCCTTTTCCATGTGGGCGAGTTATCAGGATCTGTGACATTTATGCGTCTCTATATACTTCAGCTAAAATTTTATCTGCGCCTAAAGCAAGTAACTGTTCAGCCAGTTGCACACCAAGCTGTTCAGCATCAATTGCTTTACCACTGATCTCAGCGCGTAAAATTTCGCTGCCATCAATTGCGCCCACTAAACCACGTAAATGTACTTGCTCGCCATCAACTAAAGCATAAGCGCCAATTGGCACTTGGCAACCACCTTCTAAACGGCGATTCATTGCACGTTCGGCATTAACACGAATACGTGTCTCGTTATGCTCAAGTGGTGCAAGTAACGCTTGGGTAACCTCGTCATCAATACGGCATTCAATACCTACAGCGCCCTGACCATTCGCTGGTAACGATTCTTCTGGTTCAATAAATGCTTTAATACGGTCATGCATCTGTAAACGAATTAATCCAGCAGCAGCTAAAATAATCGCATCATATTGGCCATCATCAAGCTTAGCTAGGCGAGTATTGACGTTACCGCGTAAATCACGAATTTCTAAATCAGGACGCAGTTCACGAATTTGACACTGACGACGCAAACTCGATGTACCAACAATAGCACCTTGTGGTAGCTGTGCAATGTTGGCAAAGGTATTTGACACAAATGCATCGCGTGGATCTTCACGTTCACAAATTGTATGCAGTGCTAACCCTTCAGGAAAATCAACAGGTACATCTTTCATTGAATGCACAGCGATATCTGCACGGCCATCTAACATGGCCTGCTCAAGCTCTTTAACAAATAGTCCTTTGCCACCGATTTTTGCAAGTGGTGTATCAAGAATAATATCTCCTTGCGTCGACATTGGTACTAGCTCAACAGTAATGCCGGCATGGAAATGCTCTAGCTGTGCCTTTACAAATTCAGCCTGCCACAGTGCTAATGCACTTTTACGCGTAGCGATACGAATAAGTTGAGGTTTTTTTGTCACGTTTTCAGTCATAAAAGGAGTCCAATTAATTTTCTTTGCTGAGCCTAAAGGTGAATAAACACTTACTCAGCTAAAATGCGAAATTCTTTTTGTGCCAATAAATGGCCCTGTTCGTCAACAACATCAACACGCCAGTTGCCAACTTGTTCAGGTAAAATAGTTTTATTAGAGTAAGTGCGATACCGAGGAGACGTTACACCAAGCTCAATACTAGCTAGCACTTCATTTTCATAGCGCCAAACATGCTTGACCGTCTGCCCTTGCATATTTTTAAGCTCACTAAAAAATGCCATTGTTTCAGTAAATTCATTTAAACGCACATCCGCTTTAAAAACATTAACGGGTTCACGATCAACCACTTCACGGGTCAATACTGCGCGGCTTACTTTGTCGGTATCAATTTTTGCACCAAGAGCAACGCTGGCAATATGTGCGGATGTAGCAAAACTATCTGGTTGTTCCGCACTAACGTCACTTTCTACTGGCTCATTATTGGTATTTGTAGCAACAATAGTATTAGCTGCAAGTGCTTGGCTTTGTTCGGGCTGATTACTATCAACAATTTGCTGCTCTGGGCTATCAGTTATCATCGCCATTTCTAGCGATTCACTTTTATCATCCACTACACTAGCATCATTACCATCATCAGCATTAATATCAGTGAGTGTCGACGCTTCGCTGATTACCTCAAACTCTGTATTGTCTGCTACCGTTGTTGAAGATGCTAAAGGCGCGTCTTCTTCGCTTGTCTGTGCAACAGACTCGGGGCTATCAAGGGGTTGTTGTTGATCATTTTGCTCAGCATTAACGGAGCTCAACAGGCTATAAGTAAAAATAACTAACGCAAATATCATCAGTAGCGTAACGGTAACAATGCGCTGCCAATGCCATTGATAGGTTACCTCAGGCGCGATAGGTGCAGCCTCTCGACTCATACTTGCAGTGATCACTATTTTTTGTTTCATTTTAGCCTCGGCTACTCAACACTATTTAACTTAAGCGCGCGATCAACCAGTGGCGAATAGCCATTAGTTCTTCCCCGCAGAGCTGATGGCCCATTGGGTAATCTTGCCAACTTACATCCATGTTATGCGTTGTAAGTATGTCAAACGCATGACGACCTGCATCATAAGGTACTACTTGATCTTGGCTACCATGAGCCATAAATACCGACAAATCTGTATGTTTAGCTTCAGCCGTTAACTTATCTGGCACGCACATATAAGTCGAAAGCGCCATTACACCTGCCAGTTTCTGAGTTAAACGCGGTGCTAAATGTAGCGCAATAACGCCACCTTGAGAAAAACCAGCCAATATTATTTTATCTGCAGGAATACCTTTACCAAGCTCTTGCTCAATCAACTGCTCAACCTTCGCCGCTGATTCGCGTACTCCAGTTTCATCAGCGCGCTTGTCTAGATCCATAGATTTAATATCATACCAAGAACGCATTGCCATACCACCATTTATGGTGACCGGTTGTACCGGAGCATGCGGGAACACAAACCGCACACCTAATTCATCAGGCAATGCAAGTTGCGATGCGACAGGTAAAAATCCATCGCCTGAATCGCCTAAACCATGTAACCAAATAATCGTTGCTTGATGCTGGCCTTTTGCCGCGTATTCTACAAACTCTAAACTCATAGTGCTGATTGCCATTTTACCGTTTGGCCAGCTTGACGCGTTGTTGCTTCATTCATAAACTGCCAAAATTCTGCGCCCGAGCGATTATCAATCCACTTATCGCCACGCAATTCAAAATGGTGACCATTAAACTTAGTCGCCACCCATACTTGATGCAAAGGAGCTTGCTTATTAATCACAATTTTACTGCGATCAGCAAAAATAATCTCCAAAATACCTTGTGCAGATTCATAGTCTAAGTCAGCTTCACAGTCATCCACTTGTTCTTCAATGGTAAACATAAGAGCTTCGGCTAATTGGTGGTATTCATGATCAGTCATTATTGTTTCCTTTTACGGGCATTTAGCCAGATATTCGGTACGAATTGCATGCAGCTAGTGTAACAGGAATAAATTCATCCGCGAATAGCTGCATTTTTTAGATATTCTGTTAATCTGCGATTATAAAGCCAGCAACACGATTAATCTAATGAAAGAGATGCATCTTAAACAATTAAAACGACTTTCCCCACTTGGTGTACTACTCATCACTTTAGCTGGCTGCGGACAAAGCGGGCCACTGTATTTGCCAGAAGATAAAGCCGAGCCAAATAAACCACAACAAGTAACAACTCCAGTTACGCAAACACAGTCATCAACAATTGAATCGAAACAGGACCAATAATGGACTTTTTTGACTATAAAAATAATCAGCTGCATGCTGAAGACATCGCTGTCAAGGAGCTCGCCGCACAATACGGTACGCCTTGTTATATATATTCTCGCAAAACCTTTGAGCGTCATTACCTTGCCTTTGCACAGGCCGCGACCAATCATAAAAACTTAGTTTGCTATGCTGTAAAAGCCAATTCAAACATTGCTGTTTTAAATGTGCTGGCACGCTTGGGCTCAGGTTTTGATATTGTTTCTAAAGGTGAGCTTGCCCGCGTCATTGCGGCCGGAGGCGACGCTAGTAAAGTGGTTTTTTCAGGGGTTGCCAAAACAGCAGACGAGATTGCCTACGCACTCAAGCTCGGGATTAAATGTTTTAATGTTGAGTCTGTCTCAGAGCTAGATCGTATTTCACACGTTGCCAGTGAACTTAATTTAGTCGCGCCAATTTCAATTCGTGTAAACCCTGATATCGATGCGAAAACCCATCCGTATATTTCAACGGGTTTAAAAGAAAATAAATTCGGTATAGATATTCTTACTGCAACAAGTGTTTATCAGTATGCTGCGTCATTGCCTGGCCTAAAAATCACCGGGGTTGATTGTCACATTGGCTCACAGCTGACTGAAATCAAACCATTTCTCGAAGCACTAGACAAAGTACTGGCTCTAATTGACGATTTAAAAGCCAACGGTATTGAACTCAGCCATTTAGATATTGGCGGCGGTTTAGGCGTACCATACAATGGCGAAGCGCCACCGCATCCAAGTGAATATGTGGCACATATCACCGATCGTTTAACTGATTATCAACACTTAGAGCTTATTTTTGAACCGGGCCGTGCGATTGCTGCCAATGCGGGTATTTTGGTTACAAAAGTTGAGTTTATAAAACAAAACCAAGATAAATTTTTTGCAATCGTTGATGCCGGTATGAACGATATGTTGCGCCCTGCTTTATATCAAGCATGGCAAAGAATTGTGCCGGTAACGCCTCGTAATGACGACACACCCACATACAACTTTGATATTGTCGGTCCGGTGTGTGAAACCGGTGACTTTTTAGGTAAAGATCGCCTGTTAGCCTTACAACAAGGTGATTTACTTGCCCAGCGCAGCGCTGGTGCCTACGGCTTTACCATGAGCTCAAATTATAACTCACGGCCACGTGTGGCAGAGATCATGGTCGATGGCGAGCAGAGTCATTTGATCCGCGCGCGTGAAACTCTGGAAAGTCTATGGCAAGGCGAGAAAATTTTACCATAAACTTTTTGTAACGAGGCTGCTCTGTGGCATGATTAGCGCAGAGCAACCCGAATTAGAGCGCTATGTTAGTTAATTTTTCCAAAATGCACGGCCTAGGCAACGATTTTGTTGTAATTGATAACATTACACAAAACGTTTTCTTGTCACGAGACCAAATAAAAAAACTGGCAGATCGCCATTTCGGCATCGGCTTTGACCAACTATTAATGGTTGAAGCGCCTTATTCTCCGGATCTTGATTTCCATTATCGTATTTTTAATGCTGACGGTAACGAAGTAGAACAATGCGGCAATGGTGCTCGGTGTTTTGCCCGTTTTGTACGGATGAAAGGCCTTACAAATAAACATAAAGTCACCGTATCTACCAAATCAGGTAATTTAACCTTATACATCGAAAAAGATGGCCAAGTCACCGTCAACATGGGTCACCCTAATTTCGAACCGAGCAAAATTCCACTCAAAGCGACTAAGCGTGAACTGACTTATATTATTCGAGCAGAAGAACACACCGTATTTAGTGGTGCAGTATCAATGGGTAACCCACATTGTGTACTTGAAGTTGATGATATAGAGACAGCTGACGTCAGCACTTTAGGCCCGCTACTTGAAAATCATGAACGTTTTCCACAGCGCGTTAACGTGGGCTTTATGCAAGTGATTAATTCTGAGCATATTAAATTGCGAGTTTGGGAACGTGGCGTTAACGAAACGCTCGCCTGCGGTACAGGCGCATGTGCAGCAATGGTAATTGGCCAAATTCAAAGTAAATTATCCACTACAGTACAGGTCGATTTACCGGGCGGTAGTTTGCAAATTCGCTGGCAAGGTGAAGGCCATCCAGTGCGAATGACCGGCCCTGCAGAGCATGTATTTGATGGGCAGGTCGCTTTATGAGTAACTCAAACGACAAAGTAACTAGTGAGCAAGTGAGTGAGTTTTTACAACAAAACCCATTGTTTTTAGCTCAAAATCCAGCACTATTAGCCCAACTTGAGCTGCAGCAAGCGCAAGGCGCAACCTCATTAGTGCACATTCAACAGCGTCAATTGCGTGAACACAACACCATGTTGAAAAGCAAAATTGACAGCTTAATTAAGCACGCAAAAGAAAATGAGCTAATTTATGGCTTGTTCAGCGAGTGTCATCGCCAGCTTTGGACTAACTACGACTTTAAAACTTTAGCAATAAACTTACGCAATATTATTTGTACTAATCCGGCGATTAATGAATGCCACTTGCTTAAGTATGATAAAAAGTTTGCGCAACTAATTGAACACCGCTTAGAGCATAATGGCGTTTATCTGGGTCGCGTAAATCAGCAAGAGCGAGATTTACTGTTCAGCCCTGCTACACAATCAACTGCGCTCTATTTAATTGGTAACAGTCAGCACCCTATCGCTATTTTGGCCTTTGGCAGTGATGATGCAAACCACTTCGAACCGGCAAAAGATAGTTTATTTGTACTTGAGTTTGTTCGCTCACTGCAACTTAGACTGTTGGAATTGGAACTAGAGCAGGCATGAGCGAGCAGCAGCCGCCAAATGTTGATCAATTATGTGACAAACTAAGCGATAAGTGGCGCACGCCAATCCTATTATTTAGTGATTATCTGCGCTTCGAAAGACAATACTCACCACACACTATCAGCCAGTACACCAGCCAACTTAACTTCGCTGCATTGTATTTCAGCAAACTGTGTAATGATTGGTCAAGCGTACAGGGTGAGCATATACGCCGTTACAGCATGCAGCTTAGAAGCAAGCAACTAAGTGGCCGTACGATTAGTTTAAAGCTCAGCTGCATTCGCAGTTTGTATAAGTTTTTAAAGACCAAAGATAACAGTCAACAAAACCATTATCATAATCCGGCAGAAGCAATCAAAGGCCCCAAGTTTGCCAAACCCCTGCCTAAAAACCTTGATGTAGACCAAATGGCACGGTTACTTGATATTCACGATGATGATCCTCTTGCAGTTCGCGATCAGGCGATGATGGAGCTGATGTATTCGTCTGGCTTACGAATTAGTGAGTTAGTTGGTGCCAATATACAAGATATAAATCGCAGTGCGGGGGAAATATTAGTCCGCGGTAAGGGCAACAAAGAACGCCTGTTACCAGTGGGAGGCAAAGCGCTAGAATCATTAAATAAATGGCTTAAACTACGCCCTCAATTTGCTCATCCAGAAGAAATTGCAGTATTTGTCAGTAGCAAAAAGTGCCGTATTTCAGCACGTCACGTTCGACTTCGCATGCAAGAGTGGGGAATAAAACAAGGTATTAGCAGCCAAGTACACCCACATAAATTACGCCATTCATTTGCATCACATATTTTAGAATCATCGGGTGACTTGCGAGCAGTACAAGAGTTATTGGGTCACAGCAGTTTATCGGCCACCCAAGTGTATACCCATTTAGATTTTCAGCATTTAGCTAAAGTGTATGACAACACGCACCCTCGCGCTAAAAAACGTTCAAATACCGACTAGCAAGGAGCTTATATGATCCGCTTTAATCGTGCCATTTCACCTTTTACCGTATTGAGTTTTGACTTAGACGACACCTTATACAATAACCATCCGATAATTACAGCAGCCGTTCAAGCACAGATAAATTATCTAAATGCATTGCCAAACTGGCAAGCACAAGGTAAAGACTATTGGCAACAGTGCCGTGAGCAGGCGCTACTTGATAACCCCGAGTTAGTCGACAATGTTACGCAGTGGCGCAAAAGCACTCTGCGTACAGCACTGGCAAAGCTCGGTTATCAAAACGCAGAGCTCGAACACCATGCTAATAATGCTTATCAAGCATTTGCTGATGCCCGCAGCCAAATTGTAGTGGATGATAAAGTGCTCGATTTACTTTCACAACTGAGTAAACGCTATCGCTTAATTGCTATTACCAATGGTAATGTAGAAATTGAACGTTTTAACTTAAATGGTGTATTTGAACTGGTTTTACAAGCAGGTATTCACGGTAAAGCTAAACCTCATACCACGATGTTTGAACAGGCCGCCGCCGCGCTTGGCGTCCCAACCCAGCACATTTTGCACATTGGTGATAGTTTAGACACCGATGTACAAGGTGCGCATAATGCGGGTTGTCAGTCACTTTGGTTAAATGACCAACCAGCTAAATATGCCTACAAAGGCTTAGCCGATATTGAAATAACTGATATTCAAGCGCTTAAACACTTTTTAAGCCAGCCATAATATTCTAGGAGCGAGCAATGAAAGGGACTGCTGTTACTAAATTTATCACGCTGCTGCTACTGCTATCAGTGGCACTTAATGGCTATTTATTGTGGCCACAACAGCAAGCAACAGCCCCACAAGCAGCCGTTAAATTGTCGCCATCAGTTATCGTTGAAAACAATCAGCAATCACTCTATCAGCAAGCTCTACAGCAATTTAATCAGCGACAGTTTACGGCTGCCTTAGCCAGCTACCAAGCATTAACTACAAGCCAGCCATTACAAGCTGAACAACTTTACTTTTTATGGTTAGATAAACTCGATAACTGGTTAAAAAATAATGAGCTCACAGTTGCTGAGACTTTTTTGCAATTATTTTTAAATAGCTATCCATACGATATAAATATGTTACAGCTTGATGCCGAACGTTTAGTGAAAAACCAGCAGCTACACCAAGCTATTGTTGCGTTATTATCATTGCAATCACTTGCCAATGAAAGCCAGCAAGCAGCCATTAATATGCGTTTAATACAATTGACCATGGCACAAATAAAAACGCTTACAGAGCAGCACGCGTGGCAAAAAACCATTAATCAAACCTTAGTGTGGCTTGATTATGATAACGAAAATCCTAATTACTTATTCGCACTCGCTAATGCGTATTACCATCTCGGTGACCTGCTAAGCGCGCAAGCAACATTAGATCGCTTTCCTTTGGAGCATCCATTACAAGCGAAAGTTGCTGAATTACAAACACGCATAGCACAAGCGCAAAGCGGTATTGATCTGGTGCCATTACGTCCATACGGCGCACACTATTTATTAGATATGCAAATCAACGATGCGCTCAACACCCAACTAATGATAGATACCGGGGCAAGCTTTACCGTATTACCAAATAACGTATTTCAAGCATTACGGCCAATACCCGACTATATTGATAGCTTAAGCATCAATACCGCCAACGGCCAAGTAATCGCAAAACGTTACCAACTTGATTCAATTTTAATTGGCCAGCAATATATTGAAAACTTTGAAGTGTTAGTAATTGATAACCATAGTGGGTATGGATTACTCGGCATGAATTTTTTACAGTTGTTTAAATTTAATATTAATCAACAAACTAATCAGCTAGAGTTAGCTAAATAAGGATGACTATGACACTCAACGATTTTTTAAGCCGTCTGGCTAATGAGCCACACACCATTGCATTTGCCGATACGATGGCAGTGATTGAAGCAAACTATACTTTTACAGCCTGCGCATTCAATAACCACGGCTTAAAAAGTGCCGTTGGTGAAAATAATGGCTCATGTAAAATTTTTGCTTTTGCTAAACTAAACCAACTAAGTAAACAAAATACTCTAGATTGCTTTGGCGCGTTTTATCGTGATGATGTACTTGGCAATCCTAATGAGCACGATCACATGAACATTCGCACATTTATGTTAGCACCAGAAGTAACCCCCTTCTTGGGCATTACTTTTGATGGCGAACCATTAACAGCTAACTAAGTGATTTTTCCATAAAGTAGCGGGTGCCAGAGCGAGGATAATTATCGAGTTGATATTTAACTTCATAACCACGATGTTCATAAAATGGTTTAGCTTGAAAATCTAAAGTATCAAGCTGAACTTGCAGCGCACCTAACTGCTTACCCTTTAATTCGATCGCGCTAAGTAACTTACTAGCTAGGCCTTGACCGCGTGCTTTTTCATCACACCAAAGCCAATTTATTTGTAACCAGTTACCAAATAATTGAGCAGCTACAGCCGCCACCACTTGCTGATTTTCATCAACAAATTTACACCCCAATGGCAGTCTTTGTGCATCAAAGTGAGCTTGATTATAAGCAACTATTTGCTCACGCAATAACTGTTCTAATACCTGTGAATCATCATTTTCAAACTGATACATGGTCGCTTTTTACCAAGTTAAAAGGTCAGTTTAAATGACTAACAAGTTAATATAAATGATTTTTACCGTAAGGCACCTCAAGCATATTACTGCCCACTTTTTCAGGCTGGCCACACATTTCATCGTATGCGCTGGTATGACGCAATACCATTTGCGCATAACTAAGGTGGTCGAGTCGTTTTTGAATATGCAATGGGCTTAAGCCACGAATAAACTCCCCCTGCTCATCCGTTACATAATACTCAACATTGTTGATCATCACCGACACTTGGTATAAAGCCATTTCCAATGAGTGAACAATAACTTTTTGCAAAGGCTGATGGTTTTTAAGTTCTGATAATTTTATCGCCATGGTGAAACCCTTTTTACAGTGGATTAAGTTATCTGTACGTTGCTTTGATATACTTTGATCAATTTAAACCGAAGCGACTTAATTTATGAGCGAGAAAACTCGTCTAGCTAAATACCTTGCCCATGCTGGCGTTTGTTCTCGTAAACAAGCCTCGCGGCTGATTGATGAAGGTGTGGTGAGCGTAAATAACCGCCCAGCCAATCATATTGATCACGTTGATGATAACGACGATATACGCGTCAATAACACGCGCGTACAAGGTAAAGCAACGCGCGTTTATTATGCCTATCACAAACCGGTAGGAATTGATTGTAAACTCAATCAACATGACTCTAGCAGCTTAATTCACCATCTACCAACAGACACCCGCGTATACCCCATTGGCAGGCTAGATAAAGATTCTCGTGGTCTGTTAATACTGACTAATGATGGTGAATTTTGTAATCAGCTGATCCATCCTGACTTCCACCAGCCAAAACGTTATTTAGTCACTGTTGATAAACCGCTTAATGATGGCTTTAGCCAAAAAATGGCAAATGGTGTGCCTGTTGATAAACATATCACACTGCCATGCACCGTGGAGAAAGTAGCCGACTGCCAATTTAGTATTATTTTAAAGCAAGGGCTGAATCGCCAAATCCGAAAAATGGCCCATTACTGTGGCTATAAAGTGATTGATCTTTACCGAGAACAAATTGCCGAGCTTAATTTGGCCACCCTAAGCCTGCCAGAAAATACCTATCGTAAAATAAATAAATCTGACATTTTAAAAAACTAATTATTTTTATATAAAATAGTTGCAAAGTTTGATTACAGGTGTAATCTTAAGTTAAAGATTACACCTGTAGGCAATATATATATGATTGAATTATCAAAAGCAGAATTTGAAGTGCTCGATGCACTTTGGCTGAACTACCCTGCTACAGCAAGCCAAATTATCGAGCGTTTAAGCGACGATAAACAATGGCACGAAAAAACCATTAAAACCTTACTCGGTCGGTTAGTAAAAAAAGGCGCACTCAGCTTTGAAAAAGATGGCCGCCAGTATATTTACACTCCTTGCATGGAACGCGCTGAATACACGCTAAAAGAAAGTCAAAATTTTATTGAGCGTTTTTTTAGTGGCCGTATCGCGCCGTTAGTCAGCGGTTTTGCTAAATCTGAGCAACTTTCTCAACAAGACATCAACGAACTTAAAAAGGTGATTGATGACTGGGAAAAACAGCAAAAGTAAGGGCTTAATATGTTAGAAAACACCTTTAACTGGCTTCTTGAGCAGCAACTATTAATCAGCTTACTGATACTCAGTTTGCTGGTTTTAGAACGCTATTCACTAAAATGGCTCAATGCTAACTTTGTCTATAAGTTATGGCTAATGTTACCAATCACATTACTGCTAGCAAATATGCCAGAGCATTTTAAGCCGCTGCCAAACAACGTCATTAGCACTATGCTGATCAGCCCCAAGCAAGGTTTTTCAACAACGGTTAGTATTAGTTGGGTACTAGTTTATAGCGCTATATTTAGCATACTGGCGTTAACTGCCATCGTGGTACACCTGCGGTTTATCAACCAATTACGATTAACCAATCTTGATGATAAAGTGCTGATTGACGCACATCCCGACATGCAACTATTACAAAGTAGCGCCGTTAGTACACCAATGGTTATAGGGCTATTCAGTAATCAGCTAGTCCTACCAACCGCCTATACACAACACATTGATAGCACTGCGTTAACGCTGATCATTGAACATGAAAAAGTACATATAAAACGCGCCGATAATTTATTTAATGCGCTGGCATTAATGGCCACATTGCTGATTTGGTTTAATCCACTGGCTTGGCTTGGCTACATGAGCTTTAGACGCTTGCAAGAGCTGTCGTGCGACGAAAAAGTACTGACCAATAAAACTACTCAACAACGCATTTTATACAGTAAAGCTCTGATCAACTGTGCAGCAAATAGCCGTGCAGGGTTAATAGCTTACTCACACTATGGAGATAAAAACACGATGTTACAACGACTCAATCAAATCAAACACACCGGCAATAGCTCAATTATTGCCAAAGGCGCTTTACTTATTTTTGCAGCGGGTATGATCAGCAGCTTTGCTATCGCAAAACAACCTGAAGCAATAAGTAAGGTGCAAGCTATTTCACCCATCATGCGTATTGAGCCTATTTACCCGATACAGGCAGCTGAACAAGGTATCAGCGGTTCAGTAGTATTAAAATACGATATTAGCCCAGCCGGAAAGACACAAAATGTGTCGGTTGTGAATGCCAAACCTGAAAGAGTATTCGATAAAGAGGCAAAAAAAGCGCTAATGCAATGGCAATATAAGCCTTCAAATTCAGGCTTTAAAGATGTATTGGTACAGTTAGACTTTGCAATTGACAGTAATTACAAATCAGAAGAACTGATTGAAAAGGTGACTGTTGCGGCTAAGTAAATTTTAACAACCAAGACCCTAAAGCAAGCGCCTTATTGAAGCCGCTTGCTTTAGCGTTTTAAAAAACAAAGCTTATACCAATCGACTTAAATATTTAACCATTCTAGCGAGCTAAATAAAGCGCTAACTGCGTTATAATTTTTTCAAGTAGAACAACTACATGTCAAAATTTACGCCTTGTTATCACTGTATTTAT
>NZ_JACJEQ010000039.1:0-32325 GCF_014164125.1 Pseudoalteromonas sp. SG44-8
TTTTGGACCCACCTGACCCCATGCCGAACTCAGTAGTGAAACGAAACAGCGCCGATGATAGTGTAGCATTTGCTATGTGAAAGTAGGACATTGCCAGGCTCCAAATAAGAGAAACCCGTTACAGCAATGTGACGGGTTTTTTGTTGTCTGGAATAAAGTAAAAACACCAAGCCAAGACCCCATGGTGAACTCAGTAGTGGCCGCTCCGGCACAAAGATAGTGTCGCATTTGCTATGTGGCTCTCTACCGCTGTGGGCACTACGACATCACCAAGCTCCAAATAAGAGAAAGCCCGACTAGCAATAGTCGGGCTTTTTTACGTCTGGAATAAAGTAAAAATAAAGGTTCGAGGTGAAAGGTAATAGGTTAAAGGAAGATAATAGATCAGAGCCTAATGCATACTCTATCGCTGTGGACACCCCGACTTTTCTAAGCTTTTATATTACGATTATTAACCCGCCACCTTTATCGCGAAGGTAGCGGTAAATTCAGCCCAATGACGTTGTTGAGCAATAAACTGCTTACGTAATAATTGAACCTGTTGTTGTAATTTTTGCACCGCGCCTTTTTTATGTTTTGCTTCTAATAGGTTCTTTTTGGCTTCATAGTATTCGAGTAATTTACTTTTCATAACTTTATGCTCCATTTCAATTTTTTTAATGAGCGCATTACAGTTAGGTAAGTTAACGACTTGATGTTTTACCCGAGAAAGCTGCATTTTTAGACGCACATTCTCAATTCGTTGTTGTGATACTTTGCGTAAGTCACTGGTTAAGTGCATCAAACTCATTAGTTTGATTAGCCATTTTGTCGGGTCGTAATGCCACCACTTTGTGCCATTGCGGTAATCATTTTCAAATACGTGATGAAAGTTATGATACCCCTCACCGTAGGTTAGTAGCGCAATAAAGGCATTATCTCTGGCTGAATTTTTATCGGTATAGGGCTGCTCCCCCCACATATGAGCTAATGAATTAATAAAGAAAGTACTGTGATGCACGACCACTAATCGTAATAGCCCTGCGATGAGCAGCATTGATAGTATATCGCCGTTAAGCCAACCTAAAAAAGCAGGCAAACCAATATTCATTACTATTACTAAGGTTAAGTAGTATTTGTGTTGCCACATAACGATGGCGTCTTTTTGTAAATCACGCACGTTGTTGTAGTTACTATAACTACTTGCATGGTATTCACGTAGCATCCAGCCTATGTGGCTATACCAAAACCCTTTTTGAGCTGAGTAAGGATCTTTCTCATTGTTATCTACATGTCTGTGGTGAACCCTGTGATCGCTACACCAATGTAATGCGCTGTTCTGTAATGCCAACGCGCCGCCTAAAGCGTATAAGAAACGGATGACAGGATGCGCTTTATAGCTTTTATGTGACCATAATCGGTGATAACCCGCCGTTATCGATAAACCACTTGCATAGGTGAAGATCACAAACGCAAGCCATTCAATTCCATCAAAGCCGTGGGTTACACCACGCCAAGGTACTAACAACAAAGCTGATATAAACGTAATGCTAAATAGCAGGGTGGTTAGCCAAATAATTGGAGGTTTTTTCATAAAATTATGATTCCAATGATAGGTTTAAATAGGTGACTGAATTCATACAGTGCATCTGGGGTAACTGCATATGTTTAGCCCCATAAAAATGCATGGTGACTATGTCTTTTTAATTCCGAAGTTTTTTATTTTACTGAGTACGATTATTTTGTCGGTGCGTTAGCGAACCAACAAAGGTTTAGCCACCCCATTCATTCTTGTGAGGTGGCAAATTAACTAGCAGTTACCAGATTCAATATAGGTCTTTAAATGAGAAATACCGCTTTTGTAGAGCGAACATTAGAGTAAATATATTCATCGGCTTGATGGCGATTGGTTTCGAAGGGGCTTATGTGAGGTAGCGAACAGTTCTCATGTATTATTAGGTGCACTCTGATTAGGTATAATTGAAGAACACAGTTTACTTTTAAGTTGTAACTATACCGCCTGAGAAGCAAGTTGATGTGTGCGCATGTTACACTGAATCCGCGATTTATCTGTTTGACTCTAATTTGCTCGGGTTACTATAACTAAGATGAGGAATATGATGATATACAGATTAGCGATACCAGAAGCACTTTTGTGCTCAAAACCCTCGCGTATTATTAAACTGACCCTACTCGCGATACTCATTTTTTGTGGACCGCTCGCTATGGCAGGCGATGGGCCATGGCCGTCGTTTATGGCGACGACGCTCGGCGGGGAAAAAGTCGACAGTGATAAACTGATAGGTCAACCCACACTGCTAATACTTACTCCGTCTCGCAATGCAGCAGAATCAACACGGGAATGGGCCGACACATTACGCTCAGAGATAGATCAAAGCAAATATCGGGTTCGTGACGTGTTGGCCGTCAATTTACCATTTTTTATGTCTGAACAAGATGCTATTGGTCGTGCGAAAGAAAAAATTCCAAAGCGCTACCACGATCAAACCTGGATTTTGAACTCACAGATTATGGAAAACGCGTTGGGTGTACCATCTGATAGCGAACAAGCCGTCATTGTCGTGCTGGACAAGAACGGTAATCTGGTATCGCAGGTTCATGGTAAGGTGAACACGGCGCGAATGAGCGAGATCACTAATGCCTTAAAGAGTCTTGCGACTGATTAAACAACGCCTACGCTGACCCTTGAAGTGACGACTCACGGCAGAATAATAGCGTGAGTATTAATGATTTACTTAGTCATATTACGGATAGGCAGTGCTACCTTGTCTATTGCCGAAAAGCTTCTAAATAGGTGGTCAAACTGTTTTTACCCCCGAAGAGGGCTATTTCGGATTTGTCGACGAGAGTGGTCAGACTTTTCGGCCTCTAATGACTTGGTAAATTACCATGATGATTGCGATCACTAGCAGGGTGTGAATTAAGCCTCCTCCAGTGAATGCGGTTACTAAACCAATAAGCCAAAGAATCAAAAGTACTGCAGCAATAGTATATAACATAATATGTTTTCCTAAACTTTAATGGGCTGGTCGTTTGTAATAGTCGAGGATTCGAAACTATTTACACCAACCATATTATCTATCCAGATACTTCACGACGGTTCGCTAACCAACATACTGAGACGATAATAGTATTATTTAATACCATCGCATCAATCATCTATCTACATGAGTGTGCCAACGTACAGAGAGTTCAGTGTTATTGGTATAAAACTCAATGCTCTTTTCAAGTTAATGAGTTTTGTTGTCGCAGTTGTTAAATCAAACTGCATTAATTCATAACATTGACCATAAAACTGTAATTCGACTCTGGAGCTCAAGCATGCAAAAGGTAAGACTGCAATGGGATAATTTGCGCGCTAGCTTCTGGTTTCTACCGTCGATGATGGTTACTGTGACTATGGCCTTTGCTATCCTATTAATCGAACTCGATTATGGTGGTTTTACCCAATGGCTAAACCGCTGGCCACGTTTTTTTGGCGTGGAAGCACAAGGCGCACGTCAAATTCTATCGACCTTGGCGGGTTCGATGATGACCATTATGAGTATTACTTTCTCTATGACTTTGCTGGCACTTGTACTTGCATCGGGACAGTACACCTCGCGTATTTTAAGAAATTTTATGCGTAGTCGCGTAACTCAATCTACACTGGGTGTTTTTGCGAGTATTTTTGCGTATTGTTTGATCGTGCTTCGAACGATTCGCGGAACTGGCAATGGCGATATTGAACAATTTGTTCCGAGTCTAGCGGTTTTCTTTGCGTTTGTGATGTCGCTAGTCGGTGTGGTCGTACTTATCTACTTTATTCATCACATTGCATCATCTATCCAAGCATCTAGCATTATCGCCTCTGTAGCGCAGGAGACAAATGCTGCTATTGACCGCTTGTTGCCAATAAAGAGTGATTATGAGAAAGAAAACGAACCTAATGATCCGTTGGCAGAATCATTAGATGAACGGACGTGGTACCCCGTGCCGGCAAAAAAGAGCGGTTACATTCAAGATGTTAATCTAGATACCTTGCTGAGTGAGGCTTGTCTCAATAGAACAATTGTTCGCATGGAGCGCGGTATTGGTGAGTTTTTGGTACAAGATACACCGCTAGTATCCCTCGCTCTCACTTACCCTCCGGAGCAAACATTAATAAATGCACTGAATGCTGCTTACAGCATTAGTCGTCATCGGACAGTGAAACAGGATCCCGCTTTTGGCATCAGGCAAATAGAAGATATGGCAATAAAAGCGCTTTCTCCTGGCGTCAACGATACTTCTACTGCAGTGATGTGCGTGGATTATCTTACTGCTATTTTGGCTCGGCTGGCTGGGCGACAATTTCCTTCACGGTATCGCTATGAGTCGCAATCATTGCGTTTAGTCGTCATCGCTCCAAGTTTTGAAAAGCTGTTAGCACAAGCTATTAACCAGATTCGAGGCAACGCAGAGGGCAATGTTGTCATAGTTAAATGTCTACTTAATTCGCTTGATTGTATTGCAAGCCTTACACATCGACGTGGTAACTTAAGCGCACTTGATCAGCAAGTGACGTTGATTGGCGAACTGAGCAAGCGATCCATAAAATGCAAAAACGAACGAGAGCAAGTCGATAATTTGCTATTGAAAGTGAAACACACCTTGTACGTTCAAGCAGACTTTTCGCGCGAAGATCATGCTTTGCATCACTAAATCAAAAAAGCAAAGGGGCATTTTAAAAGGGGCATTTTACTTTGGACTACGTTTTTAGGCATTAGGCTAATCCAAGCATAGCTCTAAAGGCATAGACTTTCTCTTGCGATAAAAAGCTAGTGATATTTTGTGAGCCTGAGCCGCCAAGTATGACTAACCAACTACCACCAATTACCATCGGTAAGCCGAATAGGATAAAGAACAGGCCGAGCGCAAATACAGCCCAACCTTTAAAGTCGGGTGGTTTATTCATGTTCAAACATCATCGTATGCATACTTATCATGGTATTTGGAGCTATCATTTCCTCGCTCTGATAGTTAAGTGGTTGCATGCTAATTCTCCTGTTGATACTGCCAGCGAGATAATCGCTTGATACTACAAAAGCTTCAAACTGCTAGCTTGTACTATGATGTTTTGCAGGTCTGTTCGTTAACGAACAGACCTTGTCAGTAGTTTGTTTATAGTAACCAAGGGTTATGAGCTATGCCAAAACCATAACATTCAAATAATAAAATTTAGTGAGTGGGGTCATAAAATTATGAAAACGACTGTTATAGGCTTATTTAAAAAACCAAGTCAAGTAAGGTCTAGTATTGAAACTCTTGAAATAAAAGGAGTAAATGTGAAAAAGATGAGTCTTATTACCGCTGAAAATATTGACAAAGATTCATTTTCTATCAGCGAAAATACCAAGCTACCTGAAATGACAATAATAGGTGCTGCAACCGGAGGCGCTTTAGGATTAATTGTCGGTGGCTTAGCCGCAGTTGGTTCGGTTGCTACAGGAGGTATTGGGCTATTGGCTTCAGGTCCGGTTGTTGCCGCCATGGCCGGTGGTGGTTTTGGTGCATCCGGTGGTGGAATATTAGGGGCTGTATTTGGCTTAGTCGTCCCAGATTCTGATCATCAAATCATTCTGGATGAGTTAGTAAAGGGCGGTGCACTGCTTTGTGTAGATTGCCAATCGACTGATGTTGAAAAAACAAAGTTGCTTCTTGAGGCACAAAAGGCAATACGTGTTGAATCGGCCACTGAGACTAAATTTATAAACGAACAATGATAAAGAGTAAATAAATGGAATCTAACAAAACTGATAAAAATGAACACGGTATCGCGAACTTTATGGCTTTAGAGACCGCCATAGCAAATAATGAAGAGGGTCTGGTCAAAGAATTATTAGGTAACCAAGCGATGCAAGAACTTGAAAAAAGCTATCTCATTGACTTGGCGAAGCTAAGCAGCAATATCACGATCAAAAAACTGCTTGAAAATATTCCAATAAAGCAAAGCCACTAATAGCAACACACTTTACACGATATTGTCGTGATATTTTGTAAGCTAGAGGACGTGCCAATCAATATATACAAAGGAGCAAAATCATTTTTTAAGCTCGCCTCTAATACGTTTGCAGTAAAATTGAAGATTTTTATCAAAGACAAGAGGAAATTAATGAGCCTTTTTAGTATGAAACATAGTGAGGCGGCGTATCGAGCCGATTTCGTGCTATATGGCATCACGGTTTTGGTGTTGGCGGCATTCTTATTACTGACAGGGCAATATGGGCAATGGCTAGAAATAGTGGCTCTTGTAGGCTTAGGGCTGGTTAGCTGGACCCTTATTGAATATGTATTACACCGTTTTGTGATGCACGCCCTGCAGCCATTTAGCAGATGGCATGATGAACATCATCAACAGCCAAATGCGTTAATCTGCACGCCCACAATTATGAGTATGATGTTGATCGCGACGCTAGTATTTCTTCCTTATCTGCTCTTATTTGATAATTTACAGCAAGCTTGCGCACTGACTCTCGGGGTTGTATTCGGTTATTTTATCTACTCCATCATGCACCATGTTACCCACTATTGCAGAGCAGATAATGCTTGGTTAAAGCAATGCAAACGCTGGCATGCTCAGCACCATTGCAACAATGATCAGCCGGTTTGTTTTGGTGTTACAAGCGGTTTCTGGGATCATGTTTTTGGCAGTGCCCACCGACGTAAAAAGTAACTTTACAGTAAGCATATGAGGGGCAATAAAATGCTAGGATATTCGAAAGTAGTTAGCAGTGCTTTGTGCTGCTTGGCCTTTATATTAACTCAAACCAATGAATGATGACTCAAAGAATACGCTGCAGCGTGGACTTGAAAAAATCCAAACGCCTTTTTCAAGCTTTGTCAGCGCGCAAACAACAGCAAGCTGGTTTCTTTTACTCGCGACTATCTTAGCCCTATGGTTGGCTAATTCAGATTATTCTGCGACTTACCAAAACCTGAAAGAAACATCAATTGCAATTTCTCTCGGTGATTTTAAATTAGAAACATCTCTCAAACACATCATTAATGACGGTTTAATGGTGATATTTTTCTTTCTCCTTGGGCTTGAGATTAAACGTGAAATACTGGTGGGCGATCTAGCCAAAAAAGAAAATCGCAGCATGCTGATCCTTTGCGCAATTGGCGGGATGGTTTGTCCGGCCGCCATTTATGTGATGTTCAACTGGTCCCTTGATTCTGCAATTGGCTGGGGTATTCCTATTGCAACGGATACCGCCTTCGCGCTAGCTGTTCTTACTATTGTTAGAAAACATATTCCCGCTAGTCTAATTGCTTTTCTGGTGGGTCTTGCTATCGTCGATGATGTTGGGGCCATTTTGGTGATTGCAATATTTTACGCAGATAATGTGTCTATTTTACTTCTATCATGCTCGCTTGCTCTGATTGTAATATTGGGATTGGGCAATTATGCAGGGATACGGCAACGATACTTTTATATCATTGTCGGCATTGTAGCTTGGTGGGTAATGCTTCAATCCGGAGTTCACCCGACACTCGCCGGTGTTGCCATTGCTTTTACTGTGCCAGCAAGACCGAAACTAACATCAGAAAAACTCCTCGTTTGCGCTCAGGCAATAATTAGCGCTATGCAGAAAAAGTCAAACCCGGTAGATGTTCTCGGAAGTGGAATGGATCATAAACATATAATGGAAGTGCGTGATTTTGCAGAAAGCGCAGGTACACCTTTACGTCGTTGGGAGGACGCCTTGGAGTTACCAGTCGCATTATTTATTTTGCCTTTGTTTGTGCTAGCTAACGCAGGTATTCCCTTTAGCTTTTCTTCGTTTACCGAAAGTCTACAACACCCCGTCGGACTTGGAATTGTTACGGGGCTTGTTGTTGGCAAATTTATTGGTATTTCTGGCGCCTGTTGGCTGGGTCTGCATTACAATATTGGCTGTTTACCTAAGGGGGTTAGTTTTCAGCATGTTATAGGTGTTTCATTAATTGCCGGTATAGGCTTTACTATGTCAACATTTATAGCCACCTTGGGTTTTGAGAATCAAGCCGAGTACCTACACAGTGCAAAATCATCGATACTAGTGGCTTCATTATTATGTGCAATTTTGGGGGCGTTTTTTCTTCGGTTTATTGCCGCAAAGAAGGCTGTTAAGTAAGGTGCTACTTAAGGATATTATCGGATTATAAAGGACTACAAATTCGCCTCCTTTAATAAGTAAACGCAAACCCGTACTCTATATAAGAATACAAACTTGCATAATCATCATTTGTTGCAATTTCCTCCTTGGTTTACTTTCTGAGCTGTGTAAAACTAGCTGGGTTAATTTAGTAAATCAGGTGACATGAATGTCGAATATAAAAGCTTGGAAACTTATCAGTTTATTTTGTTTGGTAAGCTTACTTATGGGCTGTCAATCGAAAGAAGAGCAGTTACAAGAAACAATTAAACAATCTATAGCTAAAGCTGAAGTTGAGTTAGCAGGACTTGGTAGTGCCTTAGATAACGGCTCAATTCGTAATGCCGCTTTATTAAGCGAATATGGCCGTATACTTAGCAATGAAAAGCCAGAGCTAGCTAAAATTGCTGGCGTGCTCGTGCAAGATGCAACTCGAAAAGGCCCGCTTTACTCAGGTTTGCAACAACGCTTAGCTGATATCAAAAGTACTTACCTTATTCCTCCTTACGATGAAACACTGCAAAATATTGATTTGTTGCGAGATGCTGCAAAGCCCGCTTTATTTTCGGATGCTTTGACCGATCCTATTAATATGCTTGCTGATATGTCGGGTGGCTCGCTTGCGCGTGTCGGTGCAATCAGTCAGCAGGCTGAAGGGGTTGGTGAAGGCAACCAGTTAGTCGGCAATCCTAATTATGGTAATTGGCAAACTAACAGTAGCGGTATCAGCTTTTGGCAGTGGTATGGCATGTACCGCATTTTAGGTGATGTATTTGATCGTGTTGAATATGGTAGTTGGAGCAAGCGCCGTAAGTATAGTTATTATAATGATTATGGTCGTGCGCGTTATTCTAGCCCTAAGCAAATTAAAGCACAAACCGCCGTTGAAACACGTACTAAGCAATCGTATCAACGCCAAGGTAAGCAATTCACAAGCCCTTATGCATCTAAAAAAACTGGGGCTTCTGGGTTAAGTCGTAGCAGTTATACACCACCAAAAAGTCGCAGTAGTTACTCCAAAACCAGTAGCTATAGTAAAGACTCGGGATCGGTCAGAAACAGCAATAATAGAACCTCTCGCGGTGTCAGTCGCGGTAAGTAAACGGCTATTTAAAGATTTAGTGTTGGAGTTTAAAGAATATGTACGAATTTAATGGAATAACTATGTGGTCACTACAAGCAATCGCGATTGATTTTGCGATTATTATTGCACTGTTTGTGAGCCTTAAATATATCAAAGGTTGGGTATCTAACTTACATGCCAATGATGAGATCACTGAGCGTGATAATTTTGCGTTTGGTATTAGCTTTGCTGCTGGCTTAGTTGCTTTAGCAATTGTGCTGACGGGTGTAAGCAGTGGTGCATTTGCAGTGAGCTTACAGCAAGAAGCATTGCAAATGGCAGCTTATGGTTTGTTAGCTATTGTGCTAATAAAGCTTGGGCACTTTTTTCAAGATAAAGTGGCACTGCGCAAGGTCAGCTTACATGATGAAATAGTGAAGGGTAATGTAACTGCCGCGGTGATTGATTTTGGTCATGTTGTGAGTGTGGCAATCGTGATTCGCTCAGCGCTATTTTGGGTGGCTACAGAAGGCTGGCATGGTTTACCAATCGTTATAGCAGCGTTTATTATTGGTAGCATTGCGTTATTGCTCGTGAGCCAGTATCGCGTACAACTATTTAAGCGTACTAACCGAAGTGGAGATTGCCTACAACAAGCAATTGTTGACGGTAACTTGGCTGTTGGTATTCGCTATGCTGGCTTTTTAATCGGTAGCGCGCTTGCGCTTACTGCGGCTTCAGGTATCGCGCCTTATGCTGCAGATAGCATTAACACCAGCTTGATTTTCTGGGCGATTAGCGCTTTGGTTAGTTTAATTGCATTTATCGTACTGCATTTAATTACGATTAAAATTATCCTTTCAGGTTGCGATATATCAGACGAAGTGAACCGTCAAAAAAATGTGGGTGTAGCAACTATTTCAGCGGCAATCTCGTTTGCTGTGGGCATTACCATGGCAACTCTATTAGGCGCGTAAAACTTGTCACATTCTAAGCAAAGCCCAAGTAAGTACTCCTTACTTGGGCATGATTTTTTATTAATTACTGTTATGGCCATACTCGCTGGGTGTGGCCTTATTTATGAATATCTGCTATCTCATTATGCCGGACGAGTTTTAGGCTCTGTAGAGAGCGCTATTTATGCGATGATAGGCACTATGATCGTAGCAATGGGTATAGGGGCTTTTTTAGCGCGTTGGTTTAAGGATGCCTTTACCGCCTTTGCTTGGCTTGAAAGTCTTATTGCACTTGTTGGTATGGGCTGTATCTTAGCTATAGCCAGCGTTATTGCTGTTAGTTATTCTTTACCGCATATTTTTTCTGACATTTTTAATCTACCAGCTGATGTAATTCTTAACGGCTATATATTTCAAAAACTCCAAGAGTGGTCACGATTCCTTCCTTATGTATTTGGCTTATTGTTAGGTCTATTAATCGGTATGGAAATTCCACTTATCGCTCGCATACGTCAGCATGTTTATGGTCGTTTCTTAGAAAATAATGCTGGCACGATCTACGGTGCCGACTATATAGGTGCAGGTATTGGAGCGGCTATTTGGGTTAGCATTATGTTGGCTATGCCAATCATGCAGGCTGCAGCATGGACTGCGCTATTTAATATTATCGCAGGTTTGGCATTCTTATGGCGTTATCATAGCTATGTCCGTTACGCCAAACTATTACTGGTATGTCATATCGCTTTACTGGTGTTATTTGGTTTTATTTTAATGCTTGGTAGTAGCTGGATGAAAGATTTAAGTAATGTGCTTTATAAGGATAAAGTTATTTATTCTGAAGCGACTAAGTATCAGCATCTGGTGTTAACCGAGCGATTGAGCCGCAATCAACCCGATCCAATTACCGATCTTTACTTAAACGGCCGCTTACAGTTTTCTAGCATTGATGAACAAATTTATCATTCAATGTTAGTGTATCCGCCATTATTAGCCTCGAACCGTCACGATAATGTATTGATTATAGGCGGTGGTGATGGGTTAGCGCTAAGAGACGTATTGAAGTGGCCTGTTAAAGAAGTCACCTTAATTGATTTAGATGCCCAGTTACTTAGTTTATTTGGTCATGATGACGATGAATTTAATCCTCCGGCAGCTATTCATGAGCGCTTAACTAAACTTAATAAGCACTCAATGGCTGATCCTCGATCGCATATTAAAGTGGGTGATGCTTTTCTTGAAGTAGAGCGGTTACTTGATGAAGGTAAGCGTTTTGATACCATCATTATTGACTTACCTGATCCGAATCATCCCGATTTAAATAAAATGTACAGTGACTATTTTTATAATCATATCCGTCAATTACTAGCCGCAGATGGTGCAATGGCTGTGCAGTCAACTTCGCCTTATCATGCTAAAAAAGCATTTTTAAGTATTGGTAAAACAGTCAAAGCGGCAGGTTTTAAGCATGTTGAGCAATACCAGCAAAATATTCCATCATTTGGACAATGGGGATGGACGATTGCAACCACCACAGGTCAATCTGCAAGTGCGAGAATTAGCGATATAACAAGCTTACCAGTTGCTTCTAGATGGATCAGTAAAAAATATTTATTGGCAGCATTCGTATTCCCCAATCATTATTTTGAACAAATAAATGATATTGAAGTCAATCAATTAGGCTCAGGTACTTTATATGATTATTATCGTAGTGCATGGCAGATAGAAAGCGAATTGTATAAAAATTAATAAATCATGGTTGACATAATATGTCGACCATGCGAATCTTAACTCAGACATAATATGTCAAATGACAAAAGGCAGAGACATGGAATTAAATGAACTTTCAATAAAACTAGCATCTTTTGAAACTGAAGGCGCTAACTTTGAGTCTTTCTTGATTGCCAATCCAGGCGAGCAAGATGTGTTGCAAGTCATAGTAGATGGCAATGATGAGCTTCCTATTTTTGTTACTCAGACACAAGAGCAGCTGTTATGTATTAGCTATTTGTTCGCTGATGAGGAAGTGAAGCCTGAACTACGTGATGAGTTGAATGAAACCTTATTACGTTTGAATGTACCAATCCCGCTGAGTGCATTTGCGAAGATTGATGATAAATATGCAATCTTTGGTGCTTTGTCGGTTAATTCATCGTTTGATGATATTACCCATGAGCTAGTTACTTTAGCTGATAATGCCATTGATGCATTAGAAGCGGTAACCATTTATTTAAACGATTAACAGCTAGCTATTTTAAGTGGAGTTAAGATTATGAGTATTTTAAAAAAGTTATTTACAGCAGTACGTGGCGGCGCGCGTGAAGCGGGCGAAGCAATTGTTGACGCGAATGGGATTCGTATCTTTGAACAAGAAATTGCTGATGCGCAAAACGCGCTGCAGCGTGCTAAAAAAAGCCTAACTGAAGTGATGGCTAAAGAAATGCAAACGAAGCGTAAGATTAGCGCATTAGATGCCTCAATTGCTGAGCACGAAGCGTATGCAGGTCAAGCACTTGAAAAAGGTAATGAACCGTTAGCGCTAGAAATTGCTGAGAAAATTGGCGACTTTGAAGCTGAAAAAGCAGAGCATGATCAAGTGTTAGCTGGTTTTAGCAATCACATTGTAACGTTGAAGCAGCAAGTAAAAGATGCTGAAAAATCGATCAAAGAAAACCAACGTCAGCTTACTATGGTTAAAACCACTGAAAGCGTGCAACAAGCAACAATGGCAGTAAATAGCACACTTAATACTAATAGCTCGTCGATGACGAATGCACGCCAATCACTTGAGCGTATTAAGCAACGTCAACAAGATCGTAGTGACCAGCTTGGTGCTGCTAAAGTACTTGAAGCTGACACTAATGGCGATGATCTTAAAGCTAAAATGGCTGAAGCTGGAATTGGTGATAGCAATCCAAAAAGTGCAGATATCTTGGCGCGTATTAAAGCGAAGCAAAACGGCTAACGCGCAATTACGATTATTAAAAGGTAACTTATTATAAGTTACCTTTTTTGCTTATGAGGCAGTCTATGTTTAACTTCTTTAAGTCTAAAAAAGCCCCTGAACGCCAATTAAATCACCCTAGTGAACTTAAAAAAGGTGATATGTTCACAGTGATTGATTCGTTTGCTTACCCAAGTTGGCTAAAAGGGCAAACATTGCGCGTTACCGATGTGCAAACTTATCAATATCAGCACAGTGCTGATTATGAGCTAGTACTTGAAAGTGATGCTGGCAAGGTGGTTTTTTTGCAAATAGAGCGCAGCGATGGTGAAGAGTGGGCGAATTTTTCAATCAAAATCCAACGTGATGAAGTGGATGAAATCTTCACACTGGATGAGTTTGCGCGCATCTTTGACGAAGACGATTTAACCTACTTAGAAGTGAAAAATATACCAGAGCGTTACATGCAGTTTTTAGCTAAAAGCTATCAACAAAGTGAATCACCATTTGTGTGTTATTTTCATAATAAAGATTATCGTAGCCAGCCATTACCACGCTATGAGCAAGAAGGTGGCGAACCATGCGAAATGATTTGCCTTGAGTCGAGCGATGGGAGCCATGGTTTAAACATTGAGATTTGGGATGGTGGAGAAACTGAAGTATCACTCACTTTAACCCGACCAATCACAGACATTGTTGATCTGTTCCCTGGAGATGCGCAGTGAGTAATGCAAAAGATAAATGGTTACGTCAGGAGCAGGCTGTAAGAGCCACGCAAATGGCGTTTGATCTTAGCAGTGAAGTGCAAAAATCGATAAAAAAGCAAGCCATTGATCAAGAGCTAACGCCATCCGATATGATCCGCAAAATTTTATCACTTGAGGTTAAATCAAAAAAAACGCGTCAACGTTTATCATTTAACCTTAATGATGAAGAAATAGCATTACTTGCTGAACGCTTTGGCGTTGCCCCAGATGATAAGCGGGCAGTAAAACAGCAAGTTGCTGAGTTACTGATTGCTCGAACTAGTAAACGCTAGGTTTTGCCTTCTGATTATTAAGCCCTTACACTTAGGGCTTAAATTATCAAATAATGAGTTGTTGTGAATATTATTTTAATCGCCTATCTACTAATTTTTGCTTTGTTTGGCACGGCAGCGAGTTATTTCTTACGGTTTATTTATGCCTATTGGGTTAAAAAGCAGATGCCGATGCATTTTATTTTTAAAGCGGGGATTTGTATTGTGGCGGTCGTGGTAATTTCCGCGCTGATCCCATTATTGGTATAGCGCGGTTGCAGCAGAGCGACTATTTTAGCTCAAACGACTGGCATTGCTGATCAATACATAATGCTTGCACAGGTAAAACCGGTAAACAATCATTTAAACCATTGGTTTTATTATCGGCAGTTTCTTGCTGAGTAATTTGATCCGCTAACTGTTCTGCATTTTCTTGTTGTGTGTGCAAGGTTGAGTACACTACATAGCGGCTTGGACCACCACAGGCGCGTTGGCCTACTTCAAGCACCTTACATTGAAAACTCGCGGTACAGCTATTATCTTGCACCAACTCAGCCAATGCGCTATTTAATTTAGATACATTTGTATTGCCGTTTGCTGGTGTTGAGTCAGAAGTGCTGACACAACCACTGAGGATCAGCAAACTGGCTGTTGTTACTAAAAATTTAGAATATGATGAACGACTCATATTGGTTTCCCTTAATAAACACTTGTCGCAGAGCTTTCTAGTTTAACACATTTATTTTCAATACACTGAGCCGCAGGGGCAGTCAGGTGCTGACAAATACTGATCATCTTGTTCTGTGCATTAAATTGGCTTTCAAGGCTGGTGATCTGCTGAGTTAACTTTTCAACGGCTTGCTCATTTGCCGTTTTATTAGAGTAAACAATATAGCTACTAGGGCCGCCGCACGCACGGCTACCAACCGATAATACTTTACATTGAGAGCTGTTATCGCAGTTTAGATCTGCAATTTGTGTCTGTAATTGCTGGTGGACCTTTTTAATGTTATCTCTTGTTGCCGGAACTTCTGTTTGCGGATTTAACTTAGTCGCTTGATTATTTTTAACTAGCGCTGCAGGAGCCGGGCTAAGTTGGTTGTTATTCGGGGTCGCAGCATCAGAACAAGCCGATAAACATAACGGCAGTAGAAGCGCGATAATAAATAAGCGCATGATAAACCTTCATAGTGGTGAACAAGTAACCACCATCATACACTTTGCAGATAACACAGCAATAAAAACTATGGCATTCAAAGGTTAAACCCGACGCTAAGGACGGGTTTAATATTTTTATAGTCCGCCTTGGGTTAATTTTGCGGGATTGAGTAAAGCTTCCAGCTCACTACGTGATAGGTCAGTTTCTTGCTCAGCAACATCAAGAATTGGACGGCCATCTTGATATGCTTGTTTGGCAATTTTAGCTGCTTTAGCATAACCAATGACTGGATTAAGCGCGGTCACTAATATGGGGTTTTTGGCGAGTGCTTTGTCGATATTTGTGTGTTTCACTTTAAAGGATCGAATCGCTTTATCAGCTAATGCTTGGCTACTATTTGCTAGTAACTCAATACTTTGCAAAATATTGTAAGCTATTACTGGTAACATTACATTGAGTTCGAAGTTACCTGATTGACCTGCAACAGTAATAGTTGCGTCATTACCAATCACTTGTGCACTAACCATGGCTGCCGCTTCAGGGATCACAGGATTTACTTTACCGGGCATAATTGATGAACCGGGTTGTAAAGCTTCTAGTTCGATTTCACCAAGGCCAGCTAGTGGACCTGAATTCATCCAACGTAGGTCGTTTGCTATCTTCATTTGTGCAACCGCGAGTACTTTTAGCTGCCCTGATAAAGCGACAATGGTGTCTTGCGAACCTATGTTATAAAAAAAGTTCTTGCTTGGCACAAAGCGTACGCCGACGTTGGCACTGAGATTTTTACAAAATTGCTCAGCAAACAGGGGATCGGCATTTATACCAGTACCAACGGCTGTGCCTCCTTGCGCTAAAGCAGATACCCCCTCAAGGCTATAGCGGATCCCTGCCATTGCACTATCAACTTGGTGTTGCCAAGACCCTAGAATTTGCGCAAATGTCACTGGCATAGCATCCATCAAATGAGTTCGACCCGTTTTTACGATTTCACCTATTTCTGACTTTTTGCGCTCCAACGTTTGTGATAGCTGATCCAGCGCCGGAAATAGTTCATACACCACGTTAATTACACTGCTTACAGCAATAGTGGTAGGGATCACGTCGTTAGAGCTTTGCCCCATGTTTACGTCGTCGTTGGGATGGATAACCTCATCACCATAACGACTTGCTAAAGTTGCAATCACCTCATTAGCATTCATATTAGTGCTAGTACCTGACCCTGTTTGAAATATATCAATAGGGAAGTGTTCTAAATGTTCGCCATCAATGATCTCTTGGCATGCGCGCTCGATTAACTGTGCTTTATTTTTACTGAGATGACCTAGCTCGTAGTTGCTTTGCGCTGCGGCCTGTTTGATATAAGCAAGAGCGGTAATAAACTGTTTTGGCATTACTAAATCGCTAATGCGAAAGTTATTTACAGCACGTTGAGTTTGCGCTTGATAAAGTGCATCTGTAGGGACTTGTAATTCGCCCATACTATCTGATTCGGTTCTAAATTCGCTCATGAAAACTCCTAGAAAGGGTTAAATTCGTGACTGAGAATACGGGCTTCACGCTCTAGTATCAGGTATTTCTTGATACTATTATGACTTCTATAAAAGCGCTTTAATGCCAGTAACGGTTTATAAAGTTGCTCTAAACATTGTTTGCGAATTGCACAATGGACTAAAGAGTCGCACATTTTGTTGAGGATTTCATGGAAAGTGCGTCTTAGATAGAGTTCTTGCAGCAATAGACTGTGGTTTTTTTCGTAATGACGTGCAGCACTCAGGCCAGCTTCAATGTAATTTGCCACTAAAGCTGGCGCATGTAGCCCAGGTCGCGGGCAAATACATTTCATTTGCTGTTGATAATAAAGCATAGCGTGATGTTCATGCATAAGAAAAACCGATTAACTGTAATGATAATTATTATCATTACAGTTAATCGGTTTCGGTGCAAGTCACAAATTGTAAATATTGGCGGAAGGTGAGTTTTTTAATTGTAGCCAAGAATAAATATTTGGTCTGTTTCATGTATTAACGCCTGATTTTGTTGATTTGTTTGCGATAGTAAATCAATTACAGTGGCACGTTCATCACAGCCTATTTTATCTGTTACTGGTTTTTCACTTGCCGCAATTGCAGCGTCTAGGGCGGTATAAGGTGATATATACATAATCTTCTCCGTTTGGTTGATTCAATTAGATAAATGCATAACTCATACCATGCTCAATATTTTTTTTATTACTTTGAATTATATAGTTTTTATATAAAATTAATTATTTAATAGCGACATCTGTTGCAAGATTTGCTTTACTAATGGGCATACTTTACCAATCTTGGTGCATCTGTATTGAGATGCTTGGAAATATATATGACGAAACCTTTCTCGCAAGCGTGTGAAAATAATAAAAATCCAATATTAAGCGTCATCACAGCATATTTAGCACAAGTCGAGAGTGTGTTAGAGGTGGGATCAGGTACGGGGCAACACAGCGTGCACTTCGCTGCTAATTTGCCTCACTTACAATGGCATACCAGTGATCGCTTGGTTAATCATAATGGTATTAAACAGTGGCTTGATGAAGCAAAGCTAGATAACTTGCACGCACCAGTAGAGTTAGATCTAAATCGCCCTTGGCCAATAAATACCGTTGATGCTATTTATACTGCTAATACGTTACACATCGTCAGCAAACCGTTAGTTGAGCAATTTTTTACTGGTGTTAATAAGCATTTAGCGTCAAAAGGTCTCGTGTGTATTTATGGCCCATTTAAATACAACGGCAACTTTACCAGTGAAAGTAATCAGCGTTTTGATGAATTTTTAAATCAGCAAGACTGCCAAAGTGGCATTCGTGATTTCGAATGGGTACAGCAATTAGCTGAGCAAGCAGGGTTAATGCTTGTTGATGATATTGCGATGCCTGCTAATAATCAGTTATTGATTTTTAAACGTCATTAGTTATCAATCTTAAAAGGTAATAATTCAGTGCATTGCTGATGATAGATGCGCATATGCTGACGCTCACGTTGTAAGTAATCTGCTATCGCAGGACTAAAAGTAGCATCCATTACGGCATGTACGGAGTGAGTAAATACCGGTGCAAAACCTCGTGCTATTTTATGCTCGCCCTGCGCACCTGAGTGAAAACACTGAAGCTGATGTTTAATACAATATTCAATACCTTGGTAATAGCAAAGCTCAAAGTGCAGGCAATCAATTTCTGCTATAGCTCCCCAATAGCGCCCGTATAGTGTGTCATTATTTTTAAAGCTCAGTGTTGCAGCGACCACTTCGTGAGCATGGATGGCATGCATGATCACCAGTTTATCGGCCATTAAGGCATGTAACAAAATAAAAAAGTCATGATTTAAATAACCCATGTGGCCAGAGCGTTTTAAATAAGTGCGTTGATAAAACTCGCAAAACTGGCTCATCACAGCTTTAGTTATCTGTTCACCTTGCAGCCATTTAATACTAATATTTTGCTGGGTTATTTTATTACGTTCTTTTTTCAATACTTTACGTTTTCGTGCAGTTAACTGCGCTAAAAAATCGTCAAAAGTAGCGTAGTTTTGATTTTGCCATTGAAACTGCACGCCAATACGATGCATACCTTGATGTGGTGTGAGTTGAGAGGCTTGCTGTTGCGAGCAAAAGTTAATGTGCCAGCCAGACCAACCTTGTTGCTCACATTGAGCTGTTAAAGTCTGTGTAATGTACTGATATACTTGTTCTGGGTGTGAGTGTGCAATCGAGAGGCGTTGACCTTCAATAGGGCTAAACGGTGAGCCAGATAACCACTTAGGGTAATATTCTAAACCATGTTGCTGGTAAGCTTCAGCCCATGCCCAATCAAATACATATTCGCCATAAGAGTGACTTTTTAGATAGCCGGGTGCTAATGCCACCAAAGTATCATTTTGGTAAATGGCTAAATGTTGCGGTTGCCAACCAGACGCGGCTGATACGCATTGGCTTTGTTCTAATGCAAATAAAAATGCATGATCAGTAAATGGATTATCGGCAAAAAACTGCTGCCAAACAGCGGCATCTATTGCACTGATACTGGTTAACCAGCGGTGACTAAATATACTCATTATTGATTGTCCTGCGAGCCTTCAACCTGCTTTATAAACTGTTTTATATAGAGTGCTTGCTCAGTAAAGTAAGGGTTGTAAGTCAGACGTTGAAAGGTTGGAAATGCTGCAATATTTTCTGCAGTACGCTCGCCAATATTAGGTTTTTCGGTCGTTTTACATTGCTTATACAAAGTATCATCATCGAGGTAACTGCCGCAATTGCGATAAGCGCCAGCAATACCGTAGTAAGGGTTATCAGGTGAGTTAACTACGGCAATATGAGAAATACCATGAATGTTTTTACAGGTTGCATTTTTGCACTGTGGATTTAATACCCTGTAGTCTTTTGGAAAATCACTGGTAATGGTTGTTTTATCACCGTAATAAACCAAAGTATCTAAGCTATTTGCAGGGCGTATCTTTACATCATGTAAGGCGCTTAATAATAGCAGCGATGCGCGGGTATCAATGGTGGTATCTACATCACTCATTACTGAAAAAATAGCTAAGTTTGGTAATTGACGCTCGATTAGTTCTGGTAACGCAATTGAGCGCATAGCATCGTCGGCTGCGGTTGCGGCATTAAATGGAAACGACTCATATTTAGCAAAATCAATATCGGCGTCTTTATCTATCCAATTCACAAAGGGAATACGATCAATCCACTTCGCCAGCCAACCATTTTTATTATGTGGTTCAGTGGCGGGCGAAAACAGCATCAGTGCGGTTATTTTTGGGTTAGCGGGCTTGACAGTTAGATAATTGAGTAACAGGGCTGCACCTGTAGAGTAGCCACCTAAAATCACTTGATCAAAATCTTTGATAGTGCGCTTGATAGCATAGTCAACAGCTTGCTGCCATTGTTTGGCATTAATACTACTTAGTGCATCAGCTGCGGTGCCATGGCCTGGTAACAGCAAAGTACGTACGGTATAGCCCTGTTGAAAGTAAATCTGTGCCAAGTCATGATAGGTAAATGGAGAGTCGGTAAGCCCATGAATCAATAGAACCGCTTTGTGGTTGTTATTTTGGCGTAATTCAAATGGCGCTATAAGATCAACTATATTAGGGGGGCTAGTACGTTGCTGTTGTTTAACTAAAAGCTGATAGGTATCAGTTAAAACAGGGCAAGGCATTGATGCGCGAGGGTTTGCCGCTAAAATATGTTGGTATGCAAAGCTTAAATAATCACTAAATGCTTGCTCACTTTGATAGGAAAAATCCGTATTAGCATTGCTTTTTTCAAACCGTAATAAGCCCTGCTTTTTGCTGTTCATAATATAGTTTAAATCAGTCAACTGAGTAACGCAGTTGGTTTGGCCGATAGCAAGGCTAGAGGTTGTTAATAAAGTGAGAGTTAGTAATATTCCATTAAGGCTCATAAACATCTACATAATTGATTAGGCACTCGGTTAGCTTATCGAGTTCGAGGGGTTTTGCAAGATGCTGATTAAAACCAATTGCTAAGGCATTGGCTTTATCCTCAGGCATTACATCAGCGGTTAAGGCAATGACGGGTAATTGTTCAGTACTTTTAATTTGACGTATCAAGGCGGTGGCTTGGTAACCGTCCATAATAGGCATTTGGCAATCCATTAACACTAAATCGAAGTCATTTATTTTAACTTGCTCTACTGCTAATTCGCCATTTTCAACCAGTGTTGGGGTGATCCCTAAAGAGCTAAGCATTGCTTTTATTACTAATTGATTGACGCTGTTATCTTCTGCAACCAGTATTTTTAGTTTGCTTAAATCAACATGCTGTTGTGTGTGCTTTACCGTTACTTGTTGCGCAGCGCACGTATTTAACTCGACAGACAGGGTAAATGTGGAGCCTTTACCTGGCTCGCTTTGTACGCTGATGTCTCCAGACATTAGCAAACTAAGTTCTTTTGCGATTGTTAAGCCAAGCCCGGTGCCACCAAACTTGCGTGATGTGGAATTATCAGCTTGGGTGAATGCATCAAATAATTTACTTTGCTCTGATGGCGCAATGCCAATACCAGAGTCCTTAATAGCCAAGGTAATTTGCCTACGTTTATCGGTGATCTCCTTACAGTATGCGCTAACACTTACTTCACCTTCGCAGGTAAACTTAATGGCGTTACTACATAGGTTTAATAAAATTTGCTCAATTCGCATAACATCACCTTCAAACCAAATATCAGTTGGTAATTGGTTATCAACCTTCCAGTGAATGCCTTTTTGTTCAGCGCTTTGTTCGAACATACTACTAATCCGAGCAAGAAGAGCATTTAAATCAAAAGGAGCGACTTCCAAGGTGAGCTTTTGTGATTCAATTTTAGAGATATCGAGTACATCATTGATTAAACTTAACAATGATTTAGACGCTAAATTAATTTTATTTAGATAACCGGTGAGAATTTCAGCGCTATCTTCACTTTTAGCTAAGGTTGAAAAACCGATCACCGCATTAAGCGGCGTACGAATTTCATGACTCATATTGGCTAAAAACCGGCTTTTAGCCTGATTCGCTAAATCAGATTGCTTTTTAGCTCTGACAAGCGAGCGAGTACGTTCCGCTACTAAGCGCGATAGAGCAATATGTTGATGATTGAATAACAGTAATACCAGTAAAATAAGTGAGCTTACAATGACCTGTAGAATAATTAAAAAGAGTGTCATGTGATTAGTTTGATGCGGTAGGAACTCATCTTTAATCGTTAAATCAACTAGCCATGTTTGCCCTGCAAAATTAATCGTGATGGTTGTAAGCTTATTGCTTTTGGTCGGCACATTTTCGGCGTTTGAATAAAACGGGTTGGTAGCATTGGCTTCATAAATAGCGATATTAAACATCTTATTTTGTGCTTGCGTGAGTGATTGAGCAAGTATGTTTTCCACTAAAAATACACCTGTTGCGTAGCCTTTAATTGAGGCAATCTCATTGTTTTGTTGATACACAGGAGCAAATAATAAATAAGCGGGTTCAGGTTTTTGTGCTTGCACTAATTGAATTATTTTAGTGCCTACAGGGCGATTTTTGATGCGTGGGTCGAGTAAAGTCTCACGGCGATCTTTACGAGAATTGAGGTTAAAACCAATAGCGGATTGATTTTCTGCAAAAGGAGCGATATAGGTAATAATAACTAATGGATCGTCGTTTGATAATGGCGCTCCTTTAATACTCGGATCAAAGTTATATGAATTATAAATTTCATCGAGCTGCTTGTTAAAATCACTGACCTGAGCTGGGGGAATTTTGCGATTCCATGAAAATGCTTTAATAAATGAATGCTCAGCCAGTAATTGGGCACTGTAGCTATCAAACTCTTGCTGACTTAAAGTTGGTGTTGATTGGATTTGGCTCGCAAGGCTTTGTACGGTTATTTGGCTAAGGTTTAAATTGCGCAGTAAACTGTTTTCAATGATAGATGTTTCACGCTTGGCAATTTGTATCGCATTTGAATAAGTCTCTTGGTTGTATAGCTTAGTGGTTAAGGCTACAGAGACGAATAATACCGAGCAGACTGCGATGGTTGGCAATGGGGTGACGTAGTGTCGTTTAAATTTAGGCTGTAATAACGCCAATAAAAAGGGGGTTGCGATTAGAACGCCGAGTGAGTCACCTAACCACCAATAAGTAACATTATTCCAATGATTATCAATGCTGTAGGCGGGATTAAATTGACTTAAAGCATAGACTCCAATATTGGCCGATATGAGGCTGACGACAATACCGACTATAAAAATAAAATAAATAATAGATTGGCGTTGTTTTAAATACAGCGGATGGCCTAGCCAGTACTTTAAAAGAGCAGCGCCAATCATGCCTTGTAATACGGCGCCTAAGCCGATTAGCAGTACTTGTTGTAATGTATTGCCAATTAAAACCTGATCAGTGATCGCGTTATCACCGGTACTTAAATTAAAGGCGACAGAGGCAATAAATAATGCCGGAATAAAACGCCACCACCAGATAAAACAGCCAACTAAGGCAATACCAGCAGGGAGCCAAATAGGGATGACTTGTGATTGAAAGGCAAAATTAGTTAATAACTTACCAGTTGCAAAATAAGCAATAGCAAACGATATGTAAAAAACAAAAGAACTGGATGTTGAACGAAAAATCTTCACATGCATCCTTGTTAAATATTATTTTTATAGTGATATTTCAGTATAGCGAATCGGCACTAAATAGTATTATTTTTTAAAGTGGTAGCTGCTTTTTGCTAAATGTTTGCTTTAAAACCACTGTAGACTCAATGTTAGCAATACAATCAATACTCCCTAGCTTATATTTAACAAAACTTTCGTAGCTTTCTAAATCGGTAGCAATAATCTTCAATAAGTAATCATAGCTTCCTGATATGACAGAGCACTCCAGTACATGATTCAGTTTTTCCACGTGTTCTTCAAACATATTTGCCGCACTGGCGGAATTTTGGCTCAACCGCACAAACGCATAGACCAGCACGTTTAACCCGAGTGCGCGTGGGTTTAAGGCTGCGTGATAGCCAGTGATCACCTTGCTTGCTTCAAGTTTTTTTATACGTCTCAAACAAGGGGTATCCGATAGACTTACAGTTGTTGCAAGTTCTGATACAGAGGTGCGCGCATTGCTTTGTAACAACGTTAGTAATTGTTGATCTTTTTTATCTAAACTCATAACTATGACAATAAATTTTATTTAATGGTGATTATAGAGTGAATATCACTAATTGTATGGGTTTTTATTAGTGGTTTTGCTGATTTGTGCTCTATGTTATCTGTTAACCTAAATGCAATAAAATTTGGTATGGAGTAATACCTGTGAGTAATAATACCCAGGCATTTGATGAGTGGCTCAGAACCCGCTTTGTAGAAATTAATAGTCAACTAGAGGCTATCTATTGGCAACAAGAAGATAAAGCTAACGTAGAATTTGTCGGGGAGCAATTTAAGCATCAGTTAGAGGCTGAGGGTAATGCGCATATTCGTAAGTTACTGGCAGAAGGCAATACTGATGAAGGATTTGATCGTGCGTTTGATTTACTTGGCAATGTAGGATTATTTATGGCGGCTTGTCGACGCCATGAGATCACTGAACCATCGCGCGAAACAACCTCCCCTTTAGTCGAGGCCTCGGCACTAGCCATGCATATTGGTGCATCAATTGGGGTTACTCCGCGTTTTGCGACGGCTCACTTAACCACCCATAATAAGGCGATTAATGGCCTTTATAAGCGCTTTACGGATCTGCCAGATGAAAAATTATTTATTGATTACAATACCAAAGGGATTTTAGCCTATAAGCGAGCAGCTGACGCATTATTAAAAATTCAGCCATTAGGTATTTCGCATCCGCTATGCGGTGATTTACTTAAAGTTGCCAAGCAGGCGTTGGTCGATGTGATTGAATCGAATACGGCTTTATATAATCAGTTAGACACCGAGCGATTCTTTTTCTGTGTACGTCCTTACTATAAGCCGTATCGGGTTGGCAAAGAGGTTTACCGTGGAGCCAATGCGGGAGATTTTGCCGGAATTAACGTTATAGATATGCTGTTAGGTTTATGCTTTGCCAACGAACCGAGTTACTCACAAATGCTGGTGGATAAATTTTTATATATGATGCCTGAAGATCAGCAAATTCTGCGAGAGTCTATGCGTATGCCAAGCATAATGGATGACTTTTTAGCGGCAGGAGATACCCGCCATAGCTCGTGGTTTAAAACCAATGCCAAGTTGTTTATACAAGTATGTAAGCTGCATGGCGATACTGCAATAGGTCATCATAATCAACTGGTTAGTAAGTTTATAGCTCAGCCAGCTCAACACATGCAACAGCAACATATGAATAAAGTAACTGCCAGCGGTCCGCCATTGCATGTGTTATTGGATTCTCTTGAACAATTAAGAGATCGTCGAGCAGCAGCAAAGCGTGATGATATAAGAACTCGTTATGATGATTTAGCACAATTAAAGCAATGGGTGAGTAATTAATATGTACAAAGATGACTTTAATCTTGCCGCAGGCTGTTACTTGCTAAATCACTCTGTTGGCCGTGCACTGAAAAGCAGCCAAGATGATTTTAACCAGCACTTTTTTGCTCCTTGGCAAGCGAGTAATAAAGAGCCATGGCAGCAGTGGCTGCCAGCCATTGAACGCTTTACTCAGGCGCTCAGTACATTGTTTAATTCACCGAGCAGGCAATTTTGCCCACAAGTAAATTTATCGAGCGCTTTAACAAAGTTAGTTATGTCGCATCCTCGCTTACGGCAAGCTAATTGTAAGGTGTTGATGGCGCAAAGTGACTTTCCTAGCATGGGGTTTGCAATGCAAAAAGCGCTGGCTAGTAGCGCTGAAATAAAGTTTATTCCTGAACACGTAGATTTAACTGATAGCGTGCAATGGCAACAATATATTCAAACAGATATTGATTTAGTATTTATTAGTCACGCTTATTCAAATACTGGCCAGCAAGCGCCAGTAGCTGAAATTACGCAACTGTGTAAGCACGCAGGCTGTTTGAGTCTTGTTGATGTGGCGCAGTCAGCTGGTGTATTGCCTCTAGATTTAAGCCAAGTTGATGCTGATTTTATGATTGGTTCCAGCGTTAAGTGGTTATGCTCAGGTCCCGGTGCGGCATATTTATGGGTAAGCCAGGCGCAATTAAATGTGTGCGAACCACAAGATGTAGGGTGGTTTTCACATCAAAATCCATTTGAGTTTGATATTCATCACTTTGCTTATCATGATAGCGCATTGCGTTTTTGGGGCGGCACTCCATCGATTGCACCATTTGTACTCGCAGGGCATAGCATTGGTTACTTTGCTAAATTAGGTGTTGCAACAGTGCGAGCGCACAACTTGGCGCTACTTGAACAATTAAGTGCAGAGTTTAGGCCATATTTGGTGTCACCAACAACGCCAGAAAAACGTAGCGGTACAGCTATTTTAAATTTTGGCGAGCAACAGCCAGCGGTATTAAGCGCGCTGTCTCAGGCGAATATAAGTGTCGATGCGCGAGCATATGGGGTGCGAGTTTCACCGCATATTTATAACAACAGTAGTGATATAGCACAGCTAATAAAAGTGGTTAAACAAACCCTAAGCTAAATTTATTGGCTTAGTTGCGTTTTAAACGCTTTTAACGCATCAATTTGTTGCTGATACTGCTTTATTTTCGGCTCAATGCGTTGCTCAGCTTGTGCTGTGCGTTTTGCTATAGCATCAGCAATTGAGTTTGCACCCATTTTATTTGCAGAGTCTTGCGTCATATAGTTTATTTTGGTTTTTTGTTCTGCAAGAGTATCTTGAAGTTGCTTCATTTCTCGTTGATAAACTGCAATTTCACGATCAATTTTTTGCATCGCAACATAACTATCTACAGACGCCATGATATCTTTGCTTTGTTGCGTATTAGTTGCTTGGGTCACATTAGTTGGTGGAATTTTTATTTCTTTAGCATCGTCACCACAAGGTAGTTGACTAAAGGTAGCCACGCCATCAACCGTGCATTGGTAAGCAGCCGTAGCCACAGCTGCTGGTGGTATCAGCATCGCTAAGGCACAAACCATTGTTAACTGAAGTTGTCGCAAGTACACTTATGAATCCCTAAATTTGCATTAAAATATCCAGTGCAGCTAGTTTATCAAGTTTGTTAATTTGAATCGCCAATTAATCGTTGCTATTTATTAGTGAATTTATTTTCCTTATAACGGTGCCTTTTGCAGTGAAAAATACCCGAGCAAGTGACGCATAGTGTTGGCTTGATCTGCCATTTGTTTTGCCGCAGCCATGGTTTCTTCAGTCATCGCTGAGTTTTCTTGGATCAAGGTTGTTAGGCGTTGTACCACAATATCTACCTCTTTAATTGCCTGTTGTTGGGTAATCGAAGAGCTATTGATAGACACTATCATATGGTTAACATCAGCCACAGCGCTGACAATTTGCTTTAGTTTCTCACCTGATGAGTTAGCAAGGGCGGTACCGTGACTAATTTTTTGGTTGCTGTTGCTTATTATAGTTTTAATTTGTTTCGCCGAGGTTGCGCTACGTCCAGCTAATTCTCTAACCTCATTGGCAACGACCGCAAACCCGCGACCATGCTCGCCAGCTCTGGCAGCTTCTACCGCTGCGTTGAGAGCTAATAAATTGGTTTGAAATGCTATTTCATCAATAACAGAGACAATTTCATTAATATCCTTACTGGAATTATTGACCTCAACAATGGCATGAACCGTTTGTATGGATAGCTCGCCCCCTTCGGTTGCGCTCATTTGAGCGTTTTCTGCAAGCTTAACCGCTTCGTTAGCTTGCTTAGCAATGGCTGCTATTTCATCTAGCATGTTACTGCTGCTAGCACTGGCTTCTTCTAAATTGGCTGCTTGCTCTTCAGTGCGTTGACTTATTTCGGTGTTACTCTCTGCTATCTCTGCGGCGCTTTGTGATACTCTTAAGGCAGAGTCTTGGATGCTGCTAATAACACTGGTAAGTTTTTCAATCGTTTGATTTACATCTGCTTTTAATGTAGCAAATACACCTTGGTAATCCTGCTGTACTTGTTGATTTAAATTGCCTTGAGCAAGCCCGCTTAATACCTTAGTTACCTCTGCGATTGCATCTGCGGTGATGGTCAAAGAACTGTTCACATCATTTTGCAGCTGCGCTAATTGGCCTTGCATGTTTGTCTCTAGTTGTTGATTAAAATCACCGCTACGCATAGCTGCCATAACGCGCGCGAGTTCAGCAATAACAATACTCAAATTGCTAATAGAGCTATTTACATCATCTTTAAGTACATTGAGTTGGCCATTCATATCGCTATCGATTGTCTGCTCGAAGTTACCTTTACTGATCGCCAGCATAACGTTTGATATTTCACTTACAGCAGTGTCTAAACCCATAATTGAGTTATTAATATTATGCTTTAAAGTTGATAATTGGCCATTGGCACTGCAATTTACTTGTTGTTTAAAGTTGCCAGCATTTACGGCTGCCATAACATCGTTAATATTTTTAATGATTAACGCGAGATTGTCGACGCTCGCGTTGATATCATTTTTAAGTGTGGCTAACTGGCCTTGTAGAGGTTGCTCAAGGTGTTGTGAAAAATCCCCATCGTGAAGTGCGCTCATTACGCGACTGATATCACTTACTGCTCCCGCTAAACTGTGTACTGAATTATTCACACTGTTTTTTAATTGTGCCAAAGAGCCTTGTGCGGCTACCGTAACCTGTTGTTTAAAGTCACCATGTTCGATATGGCTCATTACCCCGACAATTTCAGTAATGGTGCTATTTAGCGATTGCAGAGAGCCATTTATATTTTGTTTTAAGGTGGCCAGCTGTCCCTGCATTGGGGTTGTTATTTGGCTGTTAAAATTTCCTTGGCTCATTTCATCTATAATATGATTTATTTCACTCATTGCTTGCTCTAGCGAGTCTGCGCAATTATTTGTGGCCTGTTTTAAGGAATCTAATTCACCTTTGCAGGGCGCACTAATTCGGTGGTTAAATTCACCTGCGGCCATTTTATTCATAACCGTATTGGTTTGGGAAATAGAGCTTTGCAGCGCATCAAGGAGGCAATTAAAAGCACTTGCCGATGAACCTATTTCATCATTCGAAAGCACAGGCGTTCGTACCGAAAAATCACCTTTTTGTTCAACGTGACGCATTGTGTCGACAAGTAATTGCACAGGGCGGGTGAGCGAACGAGCAAACCAAATAGCGACCAGAGTAATGGCAATGATCGATATTATTAAGGTGCTAATGAGAATCGTCGTTAAATGACTGACTGTGGCAAAAGCTTCTTTTTTATCTATTTCAGCCAGTAATGACCACTGTATACCTAATACGTTAATAGGTTGATAAGACGACAGTACTAAGGAGCCGCTATAATCGGTGATTACTTGCTGACCTTTTTTACCTTGCTGAGTAAGCTCAGTTGCCAGCGTTTTTACTTTACCTATGCTTGGATAGCGAAAAGAATTTACAACTGAGCGGTTTTCGGGGTCGAGAAAGGAATCAGAACGCATTAAAAAATCAGGTCCGACTAAATATGTCTCGCCACTTGTACCTAAGCCAGCCCGCTCAGTCATAATGACATTTAGGGCATCAATGGATAGTTGAAAAATCAAGGTGCTGGTATGTACGCCTTGGTTATAAATTGGGGTGGCGATAAAACTGGCTGGTGCATTATAAGATGGCAAATATTGCTGATAATCGACAAAGGTTATTTCATCTTCATTGATCATTTTTGCTTGTTTAAATGCCAATGCTAGGTTGCTATTAGCATAAGGTCCATCGAGTAAAGAAGTGGCAAAGTCAACTTCTTTGTAAACAGAGTAAACTACTTCAGCGCTGCGATTGTCGATGATAAAGACATCATAAAAATCAAATTTTTGCGCAAAATTTAGTAAAAAACTATGGTATTTGCTGTGTAGTAAATTGTAGTTATTATCAGCACTTGCTTGTACTAATTTTGCTTTCTCGCCAAGTGGGTATGGGTTATCTGCTAGGTATTGTGATTGCCAATATTTAGCCGTGGGTGAAAGTGTGGAAAGCAGCTCAGAAGTTGGCAATTTGTCTTCGTTTTTAAGCCGGTATTTAGTATTAAAGTCGTTGTGATAGTAATCTGCCAGCTGTTGCTCTGCGGTGCTGTCGAGAGATGTTGTATAGGGCTCTTTAAATGCACGGCTAAGTTCATCTGCTGCGGTGTGGAGTAAAGGGCTTTGTGCTAAAAATAATAATTGCGCATGTATATCGGCAAAATGCCTTTCAATGGCGCTTTTTTTAATTTCACTAACCGCTTCTAATTGAGCATAAGTTTGTTTATTTAAAGCAGTAGCCGAGTTATACAGTGCAAGACTGATGGCTATCGCCAAGGGAATTAATGCAACGAGCAAAAAGGCAATAACAAGCTTTTTAGTCAAGCCAATATTACGTACAAAATTTCCGAATGAACGGGTTTGGTTAGCCATAACAACATCCTTATCAAAGCAAAGCTGTAAACCTAATATAGGTAATTAAGATTTAGTGTAGAACAGCTTGAATTAAAAGCGAGTCGATGACGAAAAATAGATTTTTTAGTTGCTGTAATGCAATCGCTATACTCTGTTAAACTACGGGCATTCAAATTTAAGTGTGTTTGCTATGAAAAACTCCATTATTCCAGTTGTATTGGCCGGTGGTATCGGTTCGCGGTTATGGCCATTATCGCGCCAAGCTATGCCAAAACAGTTTTTACCTTTACTGGGAGATGAGTCATTATTGCAAAGTACCTTAAATAGAGTCTCTGACTCATGTTTTACTGATCCGATTTTGGTTTGTAATGAACAGCATCGCTTTATTGTCAGCAGCCAATGCCAGCAAATCGGTGTTGCAACCATGGCGTTACTATTAGAGCCTGATGGCAAAAATACTGCTCCCGCCATCGCATTGGCAGCACAATACGCATTACAGCAAGGGCTTGATAAACCTTTATTAGTGATTCCAGCCGATCATCATATTGATAACTTTGAGTTGTTAATAGAGCAACTTCCTGATGCGATAAGCTTGGCGCAACAGGGCAAGTTAATTACCTTTGCAATTGAGCCAGACTCAGCCCATTGCGGTTACGGTTATATTAAAAATGGCACTAAAATAGCATCTTCAAACTGCTATGAAGTTGATCAATTTAAAGAAAAGCCCAGTCTACTATTAGCACAGCAATATCTTGCCAGTGGCGAATATAGCTGGAACAGTGGAATGTTTTTATTCACTCCTAGCGCATACCTTGCTGAACTTGAGCGTTTTGCACCAAAAATCGCCAGTTGCATTGCAGCAGCCGCCAATTTCAGTGGTGACTTAGGTTTTACCCGTGCCAATAATGAAGTCTTAAAAAACTGTCCAAGTGATTCAATCGACTATGCTATTTTAGAACGCAGCCCAAATGTGGCGGTGCTGCCTTTAGCGCTGAATTGGAATGATGTCGGCGGTTTTAATGCGCTATGGCAAAGTGCCGATAAAGACGAGCAAGGCAATAGCCTAAGCACAGATGACGTGGTTTTACATAGCCATAACAACTTGCTCAGCGGTGAAGAAGGTCATAGTATCGCAGCTCTTGGGGTGAGTGATTTAGCGATTATTCACACCCATGATGCAACTTTAGTCGCGAGCAAAAGCCAATTAGAGCAGCTTCCGGAACTATTAAAGCAATTAGCCGTTAAGCACGGTGATAAATTGATCCATCATCAAGCCGTGTATCGACCGTGGGGTAGTTACCGAGTGTTAATTGCAGGCACCGGCTTTAAAGTGAAAAAAATTATTGTCAGCCCAGCTGGCAAACTTTCAACGCAGCGCCATCAGCACCGCGCTGAACATTGGGTTGTCGTCTCTGGCATTGCTGATGTGCGTATTGATGGCCAAGCACACAGGCTTACTGCCGATCAATCTTGCTATATAGCCGCCGGTCACATTCACAGTTTAGCAAACACGCAAAATGAGCCACTTATTCTTATAGAAGTACAAACTGGCAGCGTTTTAGATGAAACGGATATTGAACGTTTTGACGATCAGTATGGTAGAAAATAGTGAAGGTTAATCGCTTTTAACCCAGCCAATACTTAATATATAACGACTACCTTTTTCTATTTTGGTTACTGCATGCTGAGTTATATCGGGCCTAAATAGTTTTATACGCTGGCTTTGAAATAAGGTGTTTTCGCACATAAACTCACCGCCCAGTTGGGCACGTTTGATAATGAGATTTAAACGAAAATGCTTACCTTTTTTTACTTTATCTGTATGGGGCTTTATTTCACTACCAACGGGAAACTTAATTAAATAAGTATCAAACTTTACTGGCCAATGGGCGCCACACAGAAGCATTTTGTCATAGCCCGAATCTTGCCTGCCACGCTGCCAGCGAAATAAATTTTTAAAAATAGCCATTGTATCTTTTCCTTATTACTTTAACTTCGCCAACTCGCCAACTCGCCAACTCGCCAACCCCCCAATTCTTCAA
>NZ_JACJEQ010000003.1:0-3305 GCF_014164125.1 Pseudoalteromonas sp. SG44-8
GGCGTTACCGTAAGTGTTACTGTCTGTACCGCCGATAACGCACCTGCGCTATCACGAACTTGGAAGGTGAAGCTGTCGCCGTGGTTTTCACTGCCGTCATGTTGATAACTAAAGCTACCATCACTATTTAAGCTGACACTACCAAATTGTGGTTGACTGACCAGCTCTGCGCTGAGTGTGTCGCCTGCATCATCATCGCTGGCGTTACTTAATAACCCGTTTGCAAGTGCCACGGTTAAGGTCGCGGCTTCATCGAGGTTAAACGCGAAGTTTTGCCCTACCGGCGCATCATTGGTGTTGGTTACCTCTAATGTAAATGGCGTTAAACTGGCGCTATCTGTGCCATCGTTAACACTGATAGTAATAGCCGCGTAGCTGCCTACATCCTGGTTCTGTGGCGTGCCCGCTAATTCGCCCGTGCTGGTGTCAAAGCTTGCCCAACTTGGCTTATTAATGATGCTAAAAGTATGGGTATCTTGCGTATCGCTGTCTGTAAGGGTGGGTATAAAACTATACGCTGCATCTTCAGCTGTAGTTGTACTTGGTGAACCACTTAACACCGGTACGACATTATATTTTTTAGTTACTGTGGCAGTTACTGCTGCGCTGGCATTGCCTGCGGTGTCTGTAACTATTGCTGAGAACGTTAACACTCCCTCAGCCAATGTTGTAACATCGATACCTGTAATTTGCTGCGTAACAGCACTAATCGTTGCGTTACCAGTAACAGCATTACTGCCATCACTTACCTGGTAACTAAGCGAACCACTTCCTTCAAGCCCAGTAAAACTAACACTCATTGCAGATTCGTTATCCGCATTAATTAAGCTTTGATCAACGCTAACTGCATGCCCAGTTGGGGTGGTATTATCTAAAGTAATTGAGCTGGTCGCCGCAGGTGAAGTATTCCCTGCACTGTCAGTTTGCGTTACCGATACTGTTAAAGTGCCGTTATTAAGTGCACTTATATCTAACTCATTGCCGCTAAGCGTCCAATTTCCACCACTACCAGCTGTAACCGTGGCATTTACACCGCCAATATCAACATTAACTGCAGCGCCTGATTCTGCCCCAGAGCCGGTTATCAATACACTATCATCTTCACTAGCGTTAACTATGCCATCGACTTCGATTGGCGTATTAATAGTAACAACTAGCGGTGCACTGTTATCCAAGGTTATCGTCGTCGTTGCCGCTGGAGAAATATTACCCGCGCTGTCAGTTTGCGTTGCTGATACCGTTAATGTGCCATTATTTAATGCACTGATATCTAACTCATTACCACTGAGAGTCCAATTACCGTTGCTATCAGCAGTCACGGTGGCATTTACACCGCCAACATCAACCTTAACTGCAGCGCCTGATTCTGCCCCAGATCCTACAATTAATAACGCATTATCTTCAGCAGCATTCACAATGCCATCAACAGCGATCGGCGTTGTGATAGCCAATGCATTTGGCGCAACATTATCTAAGGTTATAGTGGTTGTAGCTGCAGATGAAATATTTCCTGCGCTATCGGTTTGCGTTGCAGATACTGTTAATGTGCCATTATTTAACGCGCTAATGTCTAATTCACTGCCATTAAGTGTCCAGTTACCGCTGCTATCAGCTATCACAGTGGCATTTATGCCGCTAATACCCACTGTCACTGTTGCGCCAGCTTCTGCACCTGACCCTGTGATCAACACAGCATTGTCTTCAGCCGCATTTACAATACCATCTACTGCAATCGGCGTTGTAATAGCCACCGCATTTGGTGCGATGTTATCTAATGTAATTGAAGTTGATGCGGCCGTTGAGATATTGCCCGCATCGTCGGTTTGTGTTGCCGAAACTGTCAATATGCCATTATTTAGAGCGCTGATATCCAGCTCATTACCTGATAATGTCCAATTACCACTTGAGTCTGCGGTAGTCGTTTTAGTCACCCCACCGATACTCACAGTGACTGTTGCGCCTGACTCTGCTCCCCCGCCTTGGACTAATACATCATTATCCTCCGCAGCGTTAACTTTACCATCCCCCTCAATAGGCGTAATAAAGGTTGGTGCGTTTGGTGCTTGGTTATCCAACGTTATTGTTGTAGTTGCAGCTATTGAGACATTACCTGCGCTATCGGCCTGAGTTGCCGAGACCGTCAGCGTACCATTATTCAGCGCACTGATATCCAGCTCGTTGCCCGATAATGTCCAATTACCACTTGAATCTGCAGTGGTGGTTTTAGATATACCATCAACATTTACTGTAACTGTTGCACCTGACTCTGCGCCAGATCCTTGCACTAGTACATCGTTATCTTCAACAGCATTAACTTTGCCGTCGCCTTCAATTGGCGTAGTAATCGTCAATGCATTTGGCGCTTGATTATCCAACGTAATTACTGCGGTTGCCGTAGTCGAGGTGTTACCCGCCGCATCACTTTGTGTGGCGCTGACGGTGAGCGTGCCATTATTAAAGCTGCTTACATCAAACTCACTACCACTGATAGTCCATGCCCCAGAGCCATCAGCCGTTACGGTACGTGATAAGTTATTCGCGCCATCGCTGATGGTCACACTGACGCTGGCATTAGCTTCCGCCCCGGAGCCGGTGATCACTACGTCACTGTCTTCCGCTGCGTTAACTTTACCATCGCCCTCTATCGGAGTGGCTATTGTCGGTGAATTCGGTGCTGTATTATCTAAAATCACCGCGGTGCTGGCAGCGCTAGAGGTGTTACCCGCCGCATCAGATTGTGTGGCGCTGACGGTGAGCGTGCCATTATTAAAGCTGCTGACATCAAACTCACTACCACTGATAGTCCATGTACCTGCGCCATCAGCCGTCACAGTCCGTGATAAGTTATTCGCGCCATCGCTGATAGTCACACTGACACTGGCATTGGCTTCTGCGCCAGAGCCGGTGATCAATACACTGCCATCTTCTACAGCATTGATCCGGCCATCAACCTCAATCGGGGTGGCAATCGTTAAGGCATTCGGTGCTGTATTATCTAAAACCACCGAGGTGCTGGCTGCGCTGGAGGTGTTACCCGCCGCATCACTTTGTGTGGCGCTGACGGTGAGTGTGCCGTTATTAAAGCTGCTGACATCAAACTCACTACCACTGATAGTCCATGCCCCTGAGCCATCAGCCGTCACGGTGCGCGATAAGTTATTCGCGCCATCGCTGATGGTCACACTGACACTGGCATTGGCTTCTGCGCCAGAGCCAGTGATCAATACACTGCCATCTTCTACAGCATTGATCCGGCCATCAACCTCAATCGGGGTGGCAATCGTCAAGGCATTCGGTGCTGCGTT